>JAURGS010000340.1 GCA_030833685.1 Rhodoferax sp.
CAGTGTCGACAGGCGCGTTGGCGTGATGCATTGCATCCCCAGGGCTGCCTGCCCAGCGGCGCTGGGCATAGGTGCCAACCTGTAGATCATGCTCAATGATTTGGCGAAGAAAATTACTGGGCCGAGGGGCTTGCAGTGGATTGCCACTCGCTTGGTCCGATTGCGTTGTCGTCATGGTCACGATTTTAGGGTGAGGCTTGGCTGGACTGATGCGTGATCAGCCAGTCTATTGGCGGTTTTTGCCTGTGCAACTCAATGGGCCGACGATAATTGACGGAAACTTGGAGGCTCAGTGGATCTTGTTTTATTGCTAAAAGCAGCGGTTATGGGGGTGGTGGAGGGGCTCACTGAGTTCCTTCCTATTTCGAGCACGGGACACCTGATACTGGCTGGCAGTCTTCTGGGTTTTGACGATCCTAAAGGCAAGGTTTTTGATATCGCCATCCAGACCGGGGCGATTTTTGCGGTGATCCTGGTGTACTGGCAGAAGATTCGCGACACCGTGATCATGCTGCCAGGCCAGGCGAAAGCCCAGCGATTTGCCCTGAATGTGCTCATCGCTTTTCTCCCTGCCGTGATCTTGGGCCTGCTTTTCGGTAAAGCCATCAAAGCCCATTTGTTCACGCCCTTGGTTGTCGCCAGCGCCTTTATTTTGGGCGCGTTTGTGATTTTGTGGGCAGAGCGACGCCACGCGCGCAACCCGCAGGTCGAGCGCATCACGGACGTGGACCAGATGACTGCACTGGACGCGCTTAAAGTTGGCTTGGCTCAGTGCGCGGCCATGATTCCGGGCACCAGTCGAAGTGGTGCCACGATTATTGGCGCGATGTTGTTTGGCCTGTCTCGCAAAGCCGCCACGGATTTTTCGTTTTACCTTGCTATTCCCACGCTTATTGGCGCTGGCGTTTACAGCCTGTACAAGGAAAGAGCCTTGCTGTCGTGGTCTGACCTGCCAATGTTTTCGGTTGGTTTGTTGTCGTCTTTTGTGTTTGCCTGGCTGTGCATTCGATGGTTGCTTCGCTATATCGCCACACACACCTTCAACGGGTTTGCGTATTACCGAATTGCTTTTGGGGTTTTGATCCTGGTGAGCCACCAGATGGGCTGGATCCGCTGGGTCGATTGACCCAATAGCCAGTCTCATTCATGGTGCTGGGCTAATTGGAGGAGGTCTCATGAAGGCGAACAAGACATCTCGGCGGCATTGGGTGGGCGCTGCTGCGGCCTTGGCGGCCAGCAGTGTGGCTGCAGCGGCGGAAAAAACCACGAGCACGAGTGGGGCGGTGACCAACAAAATCGTGTACCAGATGAATCAATCGGACCCGCATTACCAGGAAGACATACTCAATTCTGTCAGTGCCTTGCTGAGTAAATACGTCGATGACATCCAGATTGCTGTGGCGGTGTGGGGCCCCGGGATTCATCTGCTGGCCAAGAACCCCAAGCGCCCGGTGGCCAAGCTATTGCAAGATCGCGTTCGAAGCATGGCCGAGTTTTATGGCGTTCAGTTCATTGCTTGCAACAACACCCTGCGCAGCCTGGGCTGGACTGAGAAAGACCTGCAAGACTTTGCTCAGATTGAAGATTTCGGTGCTGCCACCATCATGCGACTGCAGCAGCAGGGCTACGCTTACTTGGCTTGGTGAGCCAGGGTGCCTAAACGTCGCGGGCTTGAAGTGCCTTGAGGCGGTACAGCGCGTCTAGTGCCTCGCGGGGGCTCATTGTGTCGGGGTCAATGTCTGCCAGTGCCTGCTCCAGCGCCGAAATACTCGGTGTCTCGGGTGCCGAGGGCACTGCAAACAAGTCGACCTGGGCCTGGTGCGCGCTGGCCTGATCCTGCAGGCTTTGCAGCACGTGGCGTGCGTGGTTGAGCACTGGCGCTGGCATGCCAGCCAGGCGTGCCACTTGCACGCCATAGCTTTTGCTGGCTGGCCCCGCCTCGATGCTGTGCAGAAACACGATGTCACGCCCCGACTCCACGGCGCTAACATGTACATTGACTGCTTGGTGATGCTGAGCAGGAAATTGGGTGAGCTCGAAGTAATGCGTGGCAAATAGCGTGAAAGCCTGTGTTTTGTCGTGCAAATGGGTCGCGATAGCCGAGGCCAGCGCCAGGCCATCAAAGGTACTGGTGCCACGTCCAATTTCGTCCA
>JAURGS010000341.1 GCA_030833685.1 Rhodoferax sp.
CCGTGATCGTCCCAGAGCTGGTGATGACGCAAGGACAGTTTCTGCCCAGCCTGCTGGACGCCAGAATTTTTGGTGTGCTTGCTGGCTCAGCCTGGTACATGCGGTACCGAGGCCATAGTCACGCGGTGCTGGGCACGATCGTGGCGGGCATGCTGGTTTATTTACCTTTGCGCCTTGGACTAGGGTGGTAAAGCCCGCCATGGTGCTTGTCCATCTGAGTTCAGCGAGAATCCCCTCTCTGACCTCGTCAGGTTCCCAGGAGTTACCTTATGCCAACCCGCGCAACCAAGATCGTGGCCACTCTAGGCCCAGCCTCTGGCGATAGTGAAACGCTGGAGAAGATGATCCGGGCGGGCGTCAACGTCATGCGTCTGAACTTCAGCCACGGCAGCGCCCAAGACCATCGCGATATGGTCGAGCGGGTGCGCGCTGCCGCCGCCAAGGCGGGCCGCCAGATCGGCATCATGGCCGACCTGCAGGGCCCGAAGATTCGCGTGGGCAAGTTCGCCCAGGGCAAGGTTGCGCTGGTCAATGGTCAAACTTTTGTGCTCGATGCTGCGCGCAGTGAGCCAGGTGACTTGCAAGGCGTTGGCCTGGACTACAAGGACTTGCCGCGCGATGTCAGGCCGGGTGACACCCTACTGCTCAACGACGGCTTGATTGTGCTGACAGTCGACGCTGTCAAAGGGCAGGCGGTTCACACCACGGTCAAGGTCGGCGGGGACTTGTCGAACAACAAGGGTATCAACAAGCTTGGCGGGGGCTTGACAGCGCCGGCCCTGACGGCCAAGGATATGGAAGATATTCGTACCGCCATGAGCTTGAAAGCGGACTATGTGGCCGTGAGCTTTCCCAGCAGTGCAACCGATATGCAAATGGCGCGCCAACTGTGTTCGGTGGCGGCCTCAGATGGTCACCGTCCAGGCCTGATCGCCAAGATTGAACGCGCCGAGGCGATCCCCAACCTCAAGGAAATCTTGCTGTCGTGTGATGCCATCATGGTGGCGCGCGGTGACCTGGCGGTTGAGGTTGGCAATGCCGCGGTGCCGGCATTGCAAAAGCGAATGATCAAAATGGCGCGTGAGCACGACCGCGTGGTGATCACGGCCACACAGATGATGGAGTCCATGATCAACAGCCCGGTGCCGACGCGCGCCGAGGTCAGCGACGTGGCCAATGCCGTGATCGATGGGACTGATGCGGTGATGTTGTCAGCCGAGTCCGCGGTGGGCAAGTACCCTGTGGAGACAGTCAAGGCGATGGCTGAGATCTGCCTCGAGGCCGAAGGTGCTGACCCGAGTGCCTTGGACGCGGACTTCAGTGGCAAGGTCTTTAAGCGCATCGACCACGCCATTGCGATGGGTGCACTTTTCACGGCGTATCACATGGGTGCGAAGGCCATTGTGGCCATGACCGACAGTGGCTCGACGCCGCTTTGGATGAGCCGTTACCTGATTCAGGTGCCGATCTATGCCCTGACATCCAAAGTCCCTACCCAGCGGCGCATGACGCTGTTTCGCAATGTGCGCCCTTTGTTCATTGACACCAGCGCCGACCGGGACACGGCGTTGGCACAGTCAGAGGCTGACCTGAAGGCGCGTGGCATTGTCAAAAGCGGTGATATTTACGCCATTACCTGTGGCGAGCCGATGGGCTCACCGGGTGGCACCAACATGCTCAAAATCTGCCGCGTAGCCTAAGGGCCTGCGGGCGTTTGGTGCGCACACGCCCGCGCCCAGTTGATACTTTGGAAACACTATCGGCCCAGTGGCGCCAAACGGGCGGGTAGGCTTGGGTGCGTGCCTCGCTAGAATGAAAACAAGGCCCAAGCGCCCTGACACTCACTTATTTTCTTGAAGGATCACAAAATGGCACTCGTCTCTATGCGCGAATTGCTTGACCACGCGGCGGTGAACCGTTACGGCATTCCGGCGTTCAATGTGAACAACTTGGAACAGGTGCAGGCTGTGATGGCTGCGGCCGATGAAGTTGGCGCGCCAGTGATTTTGCAAGCCAGTGCGGGCGCTCGTAAATACGCTGGCGAGGCCTTCATCAAGCATTTGATCAAGGCCGCTATTGAGGCCTATCCCCATGTCCCTCTGGTGATGCATCAGGACCACGGCCAAAGCCCAGACGTCTGCCGGGGGG
>JAURGS010000342.1 GCA_030833685.1 Rhodoferax sp.
ATGACCGACCTGACCATGATGGTCGAGCAGGTACTCAACACCGGTGTCCGTGCGCAGGCCGACGTCAGTGATAACAATGGCAACACGTTCCTGCTGCGTATTTCGCCGCTGGTGGTTACCAGCGGGCCTACCACGGGTGCGGTCATTAGTCTGACAAGCATTAACGAGCGTATTCAGGCTGAGTCGGTCCTGCGTGAAAACGAGGAGCGATTCCGTCTGATGGTCGATGCGATCCAGGGCTACGCGATTCACTTGCTGGACCGCAAAGGCTATGTGATGAGCTGGAATGGCGCCGCAGAGCGGGCCACAGGCTTTCGACGCGAGGAAATTGTCGGGCGATCGTTCAGCGTTTTCTACCCGCAGGAAGACATCGAGGCTGGTGTGCCCGATAAGCTGCTGGCTCAGGCCACGGAAGTCGGTAAAGGGGAGCAAGAGCAGTGGCGCGTTCGTAAGGACGGTAGCAAATACTGGGCACACGAGGTTGTCAATCGCTTGTCGGATGACAACGGCAAGCTCAAAGGCTTTGTTCGAATCACGCGAGACCTCTCTGACCAGCGCAAAACCCAGCAGCAACTGCAAAAACTGTCGTTGGCAATCGAGCAAAGCCCGTTCAGTGTGGCGATTGCTGATCGACAAGGGCGCATTGAGTACGTGAATAAAGCTTTTTGCGATACCGCGTCGATGACGCCTGATGCAGCGCGCAAGATGATGATCAGCACCCTGTTTAAAGGGACGATATCTGCAGATCAGGAAGCGACTTTGCTCAAAGCGATCGCCAGTGGTGAATCTTGGAATGCCCAGGTTGTCCTGGACAAAGACAAGAACTTGGTATGTGATGCCACCTTGACACCGTTGCGCGCCAGTGGTGATGAGGTTAGTCATTACCTGTTGATTCAAGAGGACGTTTCCGAGAAAGTCCTCATGACCAATGAATTGCGGGCCTACAGCGCGGACATCGAGTCCTTGGTGGCAGAACGCGCCGATGATCGGGCTCAGAGCAAGGTGCAGGCTAAAAGCGCGAAATAAGACAGGCGGAAAATTCTGGCCCTTAGCGGCCAGAATTTTTTCTGACGTCTGTGAACGGCCTTTGGATCTGCCCAGCGGTTGCGCTTTGCACACCGCGGCACCTTCAATCTTCTCTGGTTTTGAGATCGACTTTTTGGATGTCCTTGGCGTGCGTGGGTGTCGTCAACCCAAGCAGCGATGTTGACCTTGATCCGCCATCGCTCTAGCGCAACCAGCCCTGCTCACGGTAAAAGCGTATCGCCCCAGGGTGCAGCGGCGCCTTCAGGCCTGCTTGAATCATTTGCTGCGGCTGCAGATCTTTCAAAGCAGGGTGGGTTGCTTTCAGGGCATCGAGTTGCTTGAATAACGCTTTGGTGACCGTGTAGATCGTCTCTTCTGTGTGGGCGGTGGATGTCACGATGGTCGCCACAGGACCGAATGTGGGCACGTCCACAGGATTATTGGGGTATGTGTTGCCGGGAATCGTGGCCTCGATGAAATAGCTGTGCTGGCTAATGATTTTTTGGCGCAGCGACGTCTCTATTGGCACTAGGCGCGCGGCGCAATCCTCGGCGGGCGCGCGAATATTGGCAGACGGGTGACCAATTGCAAATATGAACCCATCGATATCATTGCTGCAAAGCGCGGCTCCATGTTTGTCGGAGCTCAGCGTTGTGGCCCCCTGGCGGGTCGCGCTGCTGACTTGAAGGTAATCAAACAACAAATTCCCAAGGCCGTTTTGCCCCGATCCTTTGGGTCCGATATTGATGCGTTTGCCATTGAGGTCGCGCACACTTTGAATGGCGGAGTTCTTTCGCACCATGATGACCAAAGGCTCGGCGTATAGCGAGGCGATCGACCTTAACTCTGTCTCTGGCTTGTCAAAAGTACCCTTGCCCAATACCGCGTTTTCATGCGTGTCTGACTGCGCGAGTCCGAGAACCAACTGGCCTTTGATCACATCGCGGATGTTGCTCGCTGAACCCTGTGTGCTGACAACATAGCACCTGCTAGCGGATAGGGTGGCGTCTTTGGCTGCGATGGCGCAAATGGTTTTGCCCACGGAGAAATACAGCCCAGTGGTCGCGCCGGTACCGACACTCAAGTAGGCG
>JAURGS010000343.1 GCA_030833685.1 Rhodoferax sp.
CGTATCACAGCGGCCCATGACAGGGGTCGTATTGAAACTCGATTGGGTTGAAATCAGATGAAGATGCGGATCTTTCTGGCGATGGTGGGTTTGGCATCCTGTGCGGTCTGGGCACAGGCACCTATTTACCGCTGCGGCAATGAATACACCAACAACAAGCCCGATGGACGCGACTGCAAGTTGTTGTCCGGTGGCAACCTGACGGTGATTCAATCGACGCCGCCACCTAAGCCTGCGGCGGCGCCAGCAGCCTCGACTGGCAAAAAGCCTGCTGCCGGCAACGCTGCGAGCTCACCCGAGCAGGCCAGGCGTGACTCGGATGCGCGTCTGATTTTGCAAGCTGAGCTGAGCAAAGCGCGGGCGCGCCAACAGCAATTGCAAGCGGAATACAACAATGGCGAGCCGGAAAAGCAGGGCCCAGAGATGCGTAATCACCAAAAGTACCTGGACAGGGTTGAGAGTTTGAAAGCCAGTCTTGCCCGAGTTGCCAGTGACATTGCCGGAATCGAACGTGAAATCGATCGGCTGGCCCCAGCGGGTCGTTGACAGGGCACGGTGATGACACCGTCCGGCCTGGCCCATGATGCGCTGTCAGCCGAGCGCCGCGGCCTCGATCGCTTCAAAGTTTTTGACGCGCTGGTGACGTTGGTTGCCGTGCTGCGGATGGCCGGAACCCTATTGTTTGTCAATGCAGTGCTGGAAGATGCGCTGGGCATGTCGCGAAAAGTGCTCAGCGGGCGCTATTTCCCAGACATGTTGACCCATGCGGAACCCATGGTTGAGGTGCTTGAGCGTGCAGACCCCGGTGAAGCGCGGGGCGTACGTTATGACACCAGCCTACTGCGGTTTGCGCGAGACCCCTTGCCGGTGCATGTGTCGGTGTCACATTCTGCGGGCGACCGTGTGCTAGTGGAGTTGCTGCCCCTGGAGCTGCAGAACCGACAAGACCGAGAAGAGCGCTTGAATGAACAGGCACAAAGTAATAAAGAGCTGGTTCGCAACCTGGCCCATGAGATCAAAAATCCTCTGGGTGGCATTCGCGGGGCGGCGCAATTGCTGCAGCTCGAATTTGAATCACCCGCCATGCGCGAGTACACCCAGGTGATCATTCATGAGGCCGACCGCTTGCAGGCGCTGGTGGATCGTTTGCTGGCGCCGCACCGCCGACCCCACGTGGTGGGCGATGTCAACATTCATGAAATTTGCGAGCGTGTGCGAGCCTTGGTCGCTGCGCAGTTCCCGCTTGGCCTGCAAATCATCCAGGACTACGACGCATCGCTGCCTGAATTCCGGGGCGATCGTGAGCAGCTGATTCAAGCGGTTCTCAATATTGCCCAAAACGCGTGTCAGGCCATGCAGCAAAACATCGAGCGTGGCACGGCGATGCTGACGTTTCGAACCCGAATTGCGCGTCAGGTCACCCTGGGCAAGCAGCGTTATCGCCTGGCATTGGAATTGCATGTCATTGACAACGGCCCTGGGGTGCCCCAGGACATTCGAGACCGCATTTTTTATCCCCTGGTATCGGGAAGGGAAGGCGGATCAGGTCTGGGGCTGACCCTGGCACAAACTTTTGTGCAGCAGCATCTGGGGACGATTGATTGCGATAGCGTGCCCGGGCGGACCAGTTTCAAAATTTTGTTACCACTAACCTGATGCCAACGCTTATGCCTGCCAAACCTATTTGGATAGTGGACGACGACCAGTCGATCCGCTTTGTGCTGGAGCGAGCGCTGGCGCGTGAGAACCTGACAACGCGCTGCTTTTCGCAGGGTGCTGAGGCCTTGAGTGCGCTTTTGAGCGAGGTCGAGGAACCCCCTCAGGTCTTGGTCAGTGACATTCGCATGCCAGGTGGATCGGGCTTGGATTTGTTGACGCAAGTCAAGCAGCAACTGCCTGCATTGCCAGTCATTATCATGACGGCTTTTTCTGATCTGGACAGTGCTGTTTCAGCTTTTCAAAATGGCGCTTTTGAATACCTGCCCAAGCCTTTTGACTTGCCCAAGGCCATTGAGCTGATTCGACGCGCGCTTGAAGAAAGTCAGCGCGAAGAAGTGGCTGAGGAACTCATGGCTGCGACGCCAGAGATGATGGG
>JAURGS010000344.1 GCA_030833685.1 Rhodoferax sp.
TCTTCAGCGGTGCCTGGCCTTTTCATGGGCAGCATGGGCGTCATCTCTTGCACGCGGTTGGGTTGCCCGCCCGAAGCGTGAATCTCAGTGTCGATGATGCCCGGGCGCACCGCGTTGACACGTATGCCCTCCAGCGCGACCTCTTTGGCCAGCCCTATGGTCATGGTGTCAATGGCGCCTTTGCTGGCGGCATAGTCCACGTACTGGCCCGTGCCACCCAGTTTCGCGGCCACGCTGGAAACATTCACGATGCTGCCGCCTTGACCGCCGTGGCGCGTGCTCATGCGAAGCACCGCTTCGCGCGCGCACAGAAAACTGCCCAGTAGGTTGATGTCGAACATGCGGCGCAGTCGGGCAACGCTCATGGCATCTACCCGGCTGCCCACGTCGACCACACCTGCGTTGTTGACCAAGGCTGACAAACGCCCCAGCTGTTCATCCACTGTCTTGAACATGGCCAGCACCTGGGCCTCTTGTGCCACATCTGCCTGAATGGCAAGCGCTGTGCCGCCGCCGGCCTGAATGCGTTCAACCAGGGCGCTTGCGGCTTGGCTGTTGCTGCTGTAGTTGATGCCAACCGCGTAGCCTTGTTCGGCTGCCAAAAGGGCGGTAGCAGCACCAATACCTCGCGAGCCACCGGTGATGAGAACAACAGGGCGCATCTTGGGATCCTTAGACGTTAAAAAGTTCAGTCTCGCTCGATGTAGCGGTTACGCAGAAAAAATACGGTCAGCCCGATAGCGATGACGCCCATGGCAGCGATGGCCAGCCAGAACCCGTTGCTCATGTGCATGAATGGGATGAACTCAAAGTTCATGCCGAAAATCCCCGCAATCAGGTTCAATGGCAGGAAGACGGCGGTTAAGACCGTGAGCGTTCGCATCACCTCGTTGGTGCGATGACTTTGGGCGTTGAAGTGAATTTCGACGGCGGTCTCCGCGTTGTGTTCGAGCTGGTTGACGTGGTGGACGACACGTTCGATGTGCTCAAGAACGTCGCGGCTGCGCACCTGAAGAAGATCGCGCTGGTGCGCATCGATCAGACCGTCGTCCTGCGACCAGGTCTTGAGCGCTTCAATCAAAGCTTTGATGGCGCCGCGTTGGTCTTCGCAGGTTTCATCCAGCTGGTGCAGGGTTTGGCGTGCATCAAGCAAAGCATGCCAGTTGGCCGAGCGCGCACTCGGGCTTAAGAGCTTGGCCTGCCAGTCGTCGAGCTGTTGGCTGAGCTCCCGGCGCAGCAGCAAAAAGCCATCAACCGCGTGGCTGACAATTCGAAGCATCAAATCGGCCGGGTGGTTGGGAACGCCGCGTGCACCCGTGGAGCGGCTGTCAACGCCCGGGCCGATGGGCTGAGCAGGTGCTTGGCTGGCGGCCAGCAACAAGCGGTTGGCAAAGCTGTCGCGCAAGGCGCAGTCGTCGGGGTGTACGCTAAACAGCATGCGATCGAGCACGATAAAGCCAATTGGGCTGGTGTCAATGCGCTTCAAAATGGGGGTGTGTGATTTGCGACCTGATCGTTGCGGGTGAGGCCGCGATGACTCGTCAAACTCTGCAGCCCCAGGTGAGGCCAGCCTGCGAAAAATCAGCACATCGTATTTGGAGGTGAAGTCGTAGCCCGAGGTCAGGTGTGGGTTAAGCAAGTCAGAGACGTGCAGGTCCACCAACTCGACGGCGCAGGTCTTGAGCAGCGCTGCCTGCACTTCAGCCTGGTGCTTGCGAAACTCCGCCCGGCTGCAAGACAGCCAGGTGAATTGCTGCTCCATAGGCGCCAGGTTTTGGAGCATGTCGGGCACCTCGCCTTGTGGTGACTCGACCACCTGTTTGCCTTGGAAGGTGAAAATTCTCATGGCGCTGGTCGGGTGCGTATTGGTCCGAGTCAGGCCTTTAGTAAGCGGGCGGCATCGCGCGCAAAATAGGTCAGCACGCCGTCTGCGCCCGCGCGCTTGAACGCCATCAGGCTTTCCATCATCGCCGCCTCGCGCTCGACGTCCTCCCGCGCCGCGGCCGGCGCCGACGATTTCGACGCGCGCGCGTCGAACGGGCCATTCAACAGCATCATCGTCCCCGTCCCCGTCGGCGTCGCCTCGATC
>JAURGS010000345.1 GCA_030833685.1 Rhodoferax sp.
ATGACCCGCAACGTAGGTATGCACGCTGGCGGTGTTCTCATTGCGCCAGGCAAGCTCACAGACTTTTGTCCTTTGTACCAACAGCCAGGCAGTACTTCGGCAGTCAGTCAGTACGACAAAGACGATGTAGAAGCCATTGGCTTGGTGAAGTTTGACTTCTTGGGCTTGGCCACTTTGACCATTTTGGAGTTGGCACGCGACATGATCGTGAAGCGTCACAAAGGCCAAGAGAATTTTGCGTTTGAGAATATTCAGCTGGATGATGCTGCCACCTACAAGCTGTTTGCCGATGGCCGCACCGAGTCTGTGTTTCAGTTTGAAAGTCGTGGCATGCAGGGCATGCTGCGCGATGCCAAGCCCACACGGCTGGAGGATTTGATCGCCCTCAATGCCCTGTACCGGCCCGGGCCGATGGATTTGATACCGAGCTTCGTGGCCCGTAAGCACGGCCGCGAGGAGGTGCTCTACCCCCACCCGTTGGTTGCAGACATGCTGTCTGAGACCTACGGCATCATGGTCTACCAAGAGCAGGTCATGCAGACCGCTCAGATTCTGGGCGGCTACTCCTTGGGTGGTGCCGACATGCTGCGTCGGGCCATGGGTAAAAAAGACGCAGACGAAATGGCGCGGCATCGCCAGATCTTTCGGGATGGCGCTGCCAGGAACAACATTGGTCAGGAAAAGGCCGATGAAATCTTTGACTTGATGGAGCGTTTTGCGGGCTACGGCTTTAACAAGTCACATGCGGCAGCCTACTCCTTGCTGGCCTATCACACGGCGTGGTTGAAGGTGCATTACACCGCCGAGTTCTATTGCGCAAACATGACGGTGGAAATGGACGACACCGACAAGCTCAAAGTCTTGTTTGAGGATGCGCTCAAGATGGGCCTGAGTTTCGAGCCACCCGACATCAACCGCGGCGTCAGCGCATTTGAGCCGGTCTCGGACAAGGTCATTCGATACGGCCTTAGCGCAGTCAAGGGCAGTGGCCAGCAAGCTATTGAGGCAATTGTTGCCGCACGCCAGGGAATGGGTGTGGGGCCGATGGGCGATGTGCAGGGGCCTTTCAAGAGTCTGTTCGATTTTTGCGCCCGGGTCGATCGCAACCGCGTCAACAAGCGCACGGTCGAAGCCCTGATTAAGGCGGGCGCTTTCGACAACCTGCAGCTCAACAGGGCCAGCTTGTTGGCCAGTGTCGATCTGGCGTTTGACTTTGGCGCCGCAGCCCTGGCCAATGCGAACCAGGGCAGCTTGTTCGACTTGGGGGGCGACGATGACCATGGTTCAAGCACGCAGGAGCCAGAGTTGGTTCAGGCAACGCCATGGGGCGTCAAAGAGCGCCTGGGCCACGAGAAGTCAGCGGTTGGTTTTTATTTGTCAGGTCATTTGTTTGATGAGGTGGGCGCTGAGGTGCGGCGATTTATCAAGCGCCCGATTGCCGAGCTGACTGACACGCGCGAGCCCCAGTTGCTGGCGGGAATCGTCAGCGACTACCGGGTGATCAATGGGCAACGTGGAAAGCTGGCCCTCTTCAAACTGGATGACAAGTCTGGCGTGATTGAGGCCAGGGCTGATGAGGCATTGCTCACGGCGGCCAAGCACTTGCTCAAAGACGACGAGCTGATTGTGATCAGGGGGCAGCTCAAGCCCGACCGTTTCTCGGGCGGGCTGCAATTGAGCGTGACCCAGGTTTGGAGTTTGGAGCAGGCGCGCTGCCGTTTTGGCAAGTACTTGCGTGTTCGCCTGAACAGCGCGTACGGCGAGCGCACCGAAGAGATGGCCCGCTTGTTCAAGAACCACCCGCCCCAACGCGAACAAACCGATGACGGCGAGACCTGGACGGGGCTTGGCGTGCGCGTGGCTATTCAATGCGAACACGCCAAAGACCAGGCTGTTGCCGAACTTCAGCTCGGCGAGCGGGCCAGGTTCTTCCCCAGCAATGCAGCGCTGGCAAGCTGGTGGGCCTTGGCCGCGCCCGGCACCGTCGAAATCGCTTACGAGTAACCCGTTAATTGGGGCCAGTTAATTGGGGTCACAGTCTAATTTTTCATCTAGA
>JAURGS010000346.1 GCA_030833685.1 Rhodoferax sp.
TGGCAAAAAAGATTACCAGCAGCAACTTATTCTTCGGCGCATGGTCAAACAGCTGGGCTTGCCGGTGGATATGGTGATCGGGGAAACCTTGCGCGCAGAAGATGGCCTGGCCCTGTCCTCACGCAATGCTTACCTCGACGCCAGGGCGCGTGCCGAGGCACCACAGCTCGCAATGGCTCTGCAAGCCATGGTGCAAGCCCTGCGTGCAGGCTCCACCGACTACCAGGCGCTGGAGACGCGCGCGATGCAAACCCTGTCAGGCCGCGGATGGCAGCCCGATTACATGAGCATTCGACGCCGAGAAGATCTGTTGGCGCCGACCCAGGGCGATGCCCTGGTGGTCGTGGGCGCTGCCCGTTTGGGCAGCACGCGCTTGATCGATAACGTTGAGGTTTAAATCCTCAACTTCTTGCTCACTGACTTGTACTAAGTCCTCAAGCCCTCACCGATCACCACCGATTGACCTGTCAATCATCGATCCCCGTGGTGCGGCGTGATGTTCAAAGACGCTTCAACTCATGACGCCAATCTGCCAGGGCACGAACTCGTGATTGCCCAGGCCCAGCGCTTCACTCTTGGAAGCCTCGCCTGAGGCAGTGCGCAAGAACAGTTCAAAGATCTTCTGGCCCATCTCTTGCACCGATACAGTGCCGTCCAGGATCTCACCGCAGTTGATGTCCATGTCCTCCTCGATGCGCTTGAACATGGGCGTGTTGGTAGCCAGTTTGACGCAGGGTGCGGGCTTGGAGCCAAACATCGAGCCACGACCTGTGGTGAATGCAATCAGGTTGGCGCCACCAGCTATTTGACCGGTCGCTGACACCGGATCGAAGCCGGGTGTATCCATGAAGACAAAGCCTGGCGTGGTGACCGGTTCGGCGTAGCGGTAGACCGCCATCAGTGGGCCGGTGCCACCCTTCATGGAAGAACCCAGCGATTTCTCGAAGATATTGGCCAGGCCGCCCACCTGGTTGCCCGGGCTGACCTTGCCGTTGATCTGCACATCGCGTCCGACGGAATATTCGTCTTTCCACCAGCGGATGCGCTCGATCAGCTTTTCACCCACTGCGCGGCTGACGGCACGGCGAGTGAGGGTGTGCTCAACGCCGTAGATCTCGGGGGTTTCTGACAAGATGCCGGTTCCCCCATGGCGCGCCAAAATATCGACTGCGGCCCCAAGAGCCGGGTTGGCGGTAATCGAGGAAAAACCATCAGAGCCGCCACATTGCAGACCTACACACAGATGGCTGGCACTGACCGTTTCGCGCCGCGCCTTGTTGGCCTCAGGCAGCAGCGCTTGCACCGCGGCGATACCCGCCTCGACGGTCTTGCGCGTGCCACCCTCTTCCTGCATGACAAAGGTGTGCAGCCGTGCGCCAGCCTGCAAGTTTTCTTTCTCCATCAGTCCTGTGAGCTGGTTGCGCTCGCAACCCAACCCCACGATCAGCGCGGCAGCCAGATTGGGATGGCGGGCATAGCCCGCCATGGTGCGGCGCAGCAGGTCCATCGGCTCACCACTCATCTCCATGCCGCAGCCAATTGAATGGGCAAACGCCACCACGCCATCCACATTGGGATAGGCTGCCAGCCGCTCCGGCGTGAACCACTCGGCAATCTTGTGCGCCACCGTGGCCGAGCAATTGACCGTGGACAGCACGCCGATGTAATTGCGCGTGCCGACCTTGCCATCGGCGCGCACATAGCCTTGAAACGTGGCGCGTTCAGACTCAGGCAACAGTTCGACCGGCTTGTACTCGCTGGCATGGGCGTAGTCGCGATCAAACTCTCGAAATTCAGTGTTGTGGCTGTGCACCATGGTGCCGGCCTCGATATCGGTATTGGCAAAACCGACCGTCACGCTGTACTTCAGAATAGGCTGGCCCTTGAGAATCTTGCGAAGCACCTCCACGTCCTCGAACGGGTTGGCCTCCGCGCCTTCCTCCAGCTGGACGAAGCGCTCGAGCACACTTGCGACGGTCTCGAATGCCGGCGG
>JAURGS010000347.1 GCA_030833685.1 Rhodoferax sp.
AAACTGAATCAAGCCACTGAGCATGTTCTCACCTTTGGGCGACTGCAAACTGCGGTTCAGCCCCGACACCACCCCCGCTGAGACAGAGGGGCCAATGCCAAAGGGAAAGCCTACAGCCACCACCTCGTCGCCCGGGCGCAGGCGCGATGCAGAGCCCATGGTGGCAGCGGGCAAGTCATCGGGGATTTTTTTAGCGCGAATCACAGCCAGGTCATTGCTGGGGTGCAGGCCCACCACCACCGCGTCGGACTCGGTGCCATCATGAAACGTCACGCTCAAGCGCTCGGCACCAGACCACGTGCAGGTTGGTCAGGATGGTGCCGTTGTCCATGATGACCACGCCGCTGCCAATTCCAAACAGGCGCTCGCCAGGGCGGGCATCGTTGCCGGTGATTTCTTCTGGTGGTTCAGTCTCAGCTGGGGCGCTTTTATCACGCTTAGCTTGTTCCTTGTCTGAGGGCTTTTGGCCCTTGGCTGAGTCTTTTGACTTGGCATCTTTGGCCTGGTCCTTTTCATCAGGCTTTTCTTTGGCCACGTAGCCACGCACGCGCACCACCGACTCGCGCACCATCTCTGCTGCCCGCGCCGGGCGTGAAGGCAAAGGCTGTGTCTCTAGGGTGTGGCGAACAGCGTCGTCAATGTCCCCTTGCGTGAGGTCTGCGGCCTGCTGCTTGGCTGGCCACATCAGCGCGCCTGGCACCGCCACCAAGATCGCGCCAAACACCACCCAGGCCAACGCCTGGTGCCGGCGCAACCAGGCAGACAGTGACCATTTGGGGCCGCCAGTTTGACTTTGCGGCGCTACTGACTTCATGGGCTAGGTGGTAAACAGATTGGGGCGCGACGACAATGCTTTGAGCTGCGGCGCGAACATTACCATGTTCCTGACAAATTAGCTGGCCGGTGTTACATTTTTGATTCTGTCCACGACACCCCAGCGGGAAGTGACGTGGCTAGCCAACAATTTCTCGCGCTGGCGTGTATGGAGGGCTTGGGACGTGATCCGGTTTATCTGGCCTGAAGCGTTGTGGCTGTTGTGCCTATTGCCCGTGCTGGTTGGGCTCTACATACTGGCGCTGCGCCGCAAGAAAAAAACCACGCTGCGCTATGCCAGCCTGATGGTGGTGCGCGCGGCGATCAGCAAGAACCAGTCTTTGCGCCGCCACCTGCCGCCCGCGCTGTTTTTGCTTGCCCTTGCCGCTGGCATGGTGACGCTGGCGCGGCCCATGGCATCCGTCACGCTGCCCAGCGACAACATGACCGTGATTCTGGCGATCGACGTCTCGCGCAGCATGCTGGCACGCGACATGCCGCCCAACCGCATTACCGCGGCGCAGGCTGCGGTGAAAGACTTTGTGGAGACTATTCCCCGTAATATTCGTGTGGGCATTGTGTCGTTTGCGGGTGCTGCCGCGGTGGTGCAAACCCCCACTACCGTGCGCGAAGAGCTGATGGACGCGGTGGACCGCTTTGAATTGCAGCGCGGCACGGCCACTGGCGCCGGCCTGCTGTTGGCTTTGTCGCAGCTGCTGCCTGATGCCAACATTGACGTGGAGTCCGGCATTTTTGACAAAGGCTTTTCGCGCCAAACGGGTGAGGCCAGCTCGCTGGAGGGCCGACGCCAAGCCAAGAAAAACGCCACCAAAGAAGTGGTCATCGTGCCACCAGGTTCGTACACCGGCGGCACAATCGTGCTGCTAAGCGACGGCAGGCGCACCACCGGGCCCGACCCGCTTGACGTGGGCAAGTTAGCGGCGGACAAAGGTGTGCGGGTGTACACCGTAGGTTTTGGTACCAAAGAGGGCGCAGAAATCCCCGGCGCTGAGGGCTATTCCTGGTACGCGCGGTTGGATGAAGACGCACTCAAGGGCGTGGCCGCCATGACTGGTGCCGAGTACTTTCACGCTGGCAACCCCGAGGACTTGAAAAAGGTCTACGCCAATCTGAACAGCAAATTCTCGCTGGAGGCCAAGGAGACCGAG
>JAURGS010000348.1 GCA_030833685.1 Rhodoferax sp.
AAGCGCCTACGGACTTGAGGGCAGTTTGGTTTACGCCGCCTCAAGCGTTTTTCGCGATGCGATCGAGCGCGATGGGCAAGCGCGTCTGCGGCTCGATTTGTTGCCAGACCTGGCGATTGAAAAAGTCGTGCGCGAAGTCACTCATCCCAGAGGGTCACGGTCGTGGAGCTCACATCTGAAAAGTCGCTTGCCATTGGATGGCGTGAAGCTGGCCTTGCTGCATGAGTGCATCTCGGCGCAAGAGCGAAGTGACTCCATTGCCTTGGCTGGGGCGATCAAGGCTCTCCCGATTACGCTGTCTGGCCCCCGGCCACTTGATGAAGCCATCAGCAGTGCAGGTGGCGTGTGCCTGCCGGCGCTGGATGCACACTTGATGCTGCGCAAGTTACCCGGTGTCTTTTGCGCAGGTGAGATGTTGGACTGGGACGCGCCAACAGGCGGCTATCTTTTGACGGCTTGTATGGCCAGCGGCCGCTACGCTGGCTATGGGCTTTTGCATTGGCTCCGGGATGTCAATACGCCGGAAAGGCGCGGGTCCGACGCTACGCTGGCGTAGGCGATCTCAGTGTGCCTGGCCAACATCGGGATTAATGGTTATTCCCGATGTAAAAACTGTCAACACGCCCGTGTACCCATAGACCTGCTGATGGGCAATTTCCCCGGCTGCGAAAAAACCAACCAGGGGTACGTCACCCAGGGCGCTACGTACGATTTGCAATTCGGCGCTGTCGGCGCCGAAATGAGGCCCGCCGCGTCCTGCACAACTGATGTAAATTGCCCCGGCAATTCCTCTGGCAGGATGGGCGTGGGACTCGGCTTGTGTGCCAGCCAATGCGGTGGCCACGGCCAGGCTTTGCTCCTGTGGCTCCAGCATTTCGCGTACTTCGGCACAAATGCGCTTGAGGTCAGCCCGCGCCGCCTGTGCATCTCTTTGACAAAACGCGAGCGACATGCCGACTTGCACAGGTTCGGCGATAGCCACCGCTCTTCGCTGCGGATCCAGTCCAATGATGTGCCGCACCCGTACGTCATCGGCAAAATGGCCCGTGGTGCCAATGAGCGGCGTGCCCGCCTGGGTACCTCCTTCGGCTATTGCTGGTCCCAGACCCACCAGGGTGGAGCGAATGGCAGGTATTGCTTGGGGATGCGCAAGGTCAAGTTGCAGCGTCTGCATCAACACATCGAGCGCCGGGCGGTCATTGAGGGCCAGAATGAGGTTGTGCTTTACCGCTGTGACCTTCAAGGCTTTGCCCAAGGGCAGGCAACTCTGGGTAATGCGAGAGGTCATGGCGATCTGCGGACCGAAGGCCACGCCGCTGAGGCCGCCATCGAATACACCTTGGCGTCTACCTTGGCCTGGCATTGTTCCATCTGCGCTGGCGGCGAATTGGACCGCTCGGCTTCGGCTGGCAGTCAGGCCACCGAAAACCTGCTCACTGGTGGTGCGCAACGAGAGTTCTTCAATCAGATCGTTCAGGTCGGGCGTCGAGGGGTCAGCATGAATTAATGCGGTTTGCGCCTGGAAGCGAGGACTCAGAGGCGCTACGCCTGAAAAAACCCGGTAGTTCTCTGTGTCCAGTTCACACAGCATCACTGCCAGCGCCGGTTCATCGAAGTACTCGACATTGTTGGAGGCAATGCCCACGCCAGTGGTCCCCGCCCAGTCGGTGATCCCTGGCAATTCAGCACTCAAATAGGCAAGGAGTTCCTCCGCCTCATTGGCAAAATGATCAGTGATGTACAGGAAACCCAGGGTTGGTCGTTCAACGTAGTTGGGGTTGCCAAGTTGAGCTTTCAATTGCGCTACCACCAGTCGCGCTGCCATCTCCCATTGTGGGTGGGTGGCGTGTCCAAACGGGAACAACCTC
>JAURGS010000349.1 GCA_030833685.1 Rhodoferax sp.
CCGAGACCTCTTTAGCGCGCAGCTGCTCGCGCAACTCGGTCAAGGTGAGGTCATGCAATTGTGTTGAGGATGTCATTACCCTGCCCAGCCCTATTCAATGACCCGCGGCACAAGAAACAGGCCATCCTCTACCGCTGGCGCGCTGCGCTGATTGGCAGTGCGTGCATCGGCCTCGCTCACCACGTCAGGGCGAAGCCGCAGCGCCACCGCGCCCATGGCATCGGCGGGATGCGCCAGCGGAACCACCCCGGTGGTATCCACGGCCCGCATGGCCTCGACGATGCTGAAAAATTCATTGAGCTCTGAATGCAAGCGCGTACGTTCGTCGCCGCTCAAACCCAGCCGGGCCAAATGCGCGAGACGGTCAATGTCTGCCGTTGTTAAAGCCATATACCTCAATCGTTCCAAAACATGCCAACTGCCCCTGTGTTTGCCTGGGCAACGCGAGGCAGTCTTCAGGGGGTCATCAAGAGGGCGGTAGGGTATTATCTCGCCTGCGAGCGCGCTGCTAGACAAGCGCTGCTCATCAGCGACAATGCTGACTCACAAAAATACGGGTTATTCGCCGCCACGCGATGCGGCCATCCTGTAAGGAATAGAACAATGTTCGGACCATTTCGCCATTACCTCTCTACGGACCTGGCTATTGACTTGGGTACCGCCAATACGCTGATTTACGTCCGTGGAAAAGGGGTAATCCTGGACGAACCGTCGGTGGTGGCTATTCGCCACGAGGGCGGACCCCAGGGCAAAAAAACCATTCAGGCTGTGGGCAGAGAAGCCAAGGCCATGCTGGGCAAAGTGCCGGGCAACATCGAGGCCATTCGGCCGATGAAAGACGGCGTGATCGCCGACTTCACGGTCACCGAGCAGATGCTCAAGCAGTTCATCAAGATGGTGCACCCGCGTAGCTTCTTTCGGCCCAGCCCGCGCATCATCATTTGCGTACCCTGCGGATCAACCCAGGTGGAACGGCGCGCGATTCGCGAGTCAGCGCTGGGCGCTGGCGCCAGCGATGTGTACCTGATTGAGGAGCCCATGGCAGCAGCGATTGGTGCGGGCCTGCCGGTGGCGGAGGCGTCTGGCTCCATGGTGGTCGACATTGGCGGGGGCACCACCGAGGTTGGCGTCATCTCGCTGGGTGGCATGGTCTACAAAGGCAGCGTGCGCGTGGGCGGAGACCGTTTTGATGATGCCATCATCAACTACATCCGCCGCAATTACGGCATGTTGATTGGTGAGCCCACAGCCGAGGCGATCAAGAAAAAAATTGGCTCAGCCTTTCCAGGCAGTGAGGTTCGGGAAATGGAAGTCCGGGGACGCAACTTGTCAGAGGGCGTTCCACGCAGCTTCACCATTTCCAGCAATGAAATTCTGGAAGCCCTGACCGATCCAATCAACAACATCGTCTCGTCGGTCAAGAATGCACTGGAGAAAACACCTCCCGAGCTGGGGGCAGACATTGCCGACCGCGGCATGATGCTCACGGGCGGCGGCGCCCTCTTGCGCGATTTGGACCGTCTGCTCTCAGAAGAGACGGGGCTGCCGGTGCTGGTTGCCGAGGATCCCCTGACCTGCGTGGTGCGCGGCTGCGGTATGGCCCTGGAGCAGATGGACCAACTGGGCTCCATTTTCACCAACGAATAATCTGGCAGGACAGCGATGCCACTGGGTACGCTGGACAGCTCCCCGCCAGCCTTCTTTCGCCAGGGCCCCTCTGCCCTGTCCAAACTGATTTTCTTTAGCGCGCTGGCCGTGCTGCTGATGGTCTCTGACACGCGCTTTGCCCTGGTGCAACCGGTGCGGGCAAGCCTGGCGACGGCC
>JAURGS010000034.1 GCA_030833685.1 Rhodoferax sp.
CGGCGATCTGCACCGGGCCGTCGGTGATGACCGGGGCGGCGCCGAGCGGGTGCAGCTTCTTGTATTCGGGCGGCGCGAGGCGCCAATCAAATGCTGGCGCGGCCCAGGACCTTTATTGAGATCGCGCCTCACTTCAAGGCCACCGTGGAGAAGAGACGTGGGCGCAGCGCTCGCCGCTGAGCAGCCTCTAGTATCAAGCCGGCACGGTCTGCTGAAAACTTGGGCGTTGCATCAGTTTTTCAAAGAGCTTGGCCAAATTGGGATGGGCGCCTCGCCAATCCAGGTCGGCAAAGCGAAAGTCCAGGTAGCCCAGCGCCGAGCCCACCGCGACATCGGCCAGGCTGAAGTGCACACCACCACAAAACGCTTTATCTGCCAGCCCACGGCTCATGGCCTGCAAAGCGGAATGGATTTTGCCCATCTGCCGATCAATCCAGGCTTGGCTGCGCTGCTCAGCCGTGCGCCCCGGCCAGGTGGCCTCGTAACGCACCAACAAGGCAGCATCCAAGAGACCGTCGGCCAGCGCTTCCCAGGTTTTGGCCTCTGCACGCTCACGCCCTGAGGGTGGAATGAGTTTTCCCACAGGCGAGAGCGCGTCAACATATTCCACGATCACCCGCGAATCAAAAATCGCCTCACCCCCCTCCATCACCAAGCAGGGCACCTTGCCCAGGGGGTTGTATTCCCTGATTCGGCTGTCCGCAGCCATGACGTCTTCGAGAACGTAGCTGTAATCGAGCTTTTTTTCAGCCATGACCACGCGCACTTTGCGCACATAGGGGCTGGCGTTGGATCCAATGAGTTTCATATATAGGTGTGACAGACTTCGGTCGGGCATTCTAGCCATGGAAGGCAAGCGCAGTGGCAGGCGGCCAGACCTACAATCTTGGCATGAACGAATCCCCTGTTTCGGCCCTGTCGCCGCTTGACGGGCGCTACGCCGCCAAAGTCGCCAAATTGCGCCCCTCGATGAGCGAGCGCGGCTATATGCAACGCCGGGTGCAGGTTGAAATTGCCTGGTTTATTGCCCTAAGCGACGCAGGATTTAAAGAGTTTCAGCCCCTGTCTGCAGGCGCCCGCACCTACTTGCTGAACCTGGTGAAAAATTTTTCTGAGGCCGACGCCCTGGCCATCAAAAAAATTGAAAAAACCACCAACCACGATGTCAAGGCGGTTGAATACTGGCTGAAAAGCAAATTCGAGGCGCGCCCCGAACTCGTCGCGACCCAGGAATTTGTGCATTTCGCCTGCACCAGCGAAGACATCAACAACACCAGCCAGGCCCTTCAGCTGCGCAGCGCACGCGATGTGGTCTTGTTACCCGAGCTAGACAAGGTGCTGCTGCAACTGCGGGAAATGGCGCGCGCCCATGCTGAGGTGCCCATGCTCAGCCGCACCCATGGCCAAACAGCAAGCCCCACCACCGTGGGTAAAGAAATCGCCAACGTCATCGCCCGGCTGCAGATCGCCTGTGATCGCATTGCTGCTGTTCCCATGCTCGGCAAGATGAACGGCGCTGTGGGCAACTACAACGCCCACCTGTCCACCTGGCCCGATTTCGATTGGGAGGCCTTTTCCCGCAAGGTGGTCGAGACGCCCGAGCCTTTTGGCCTGGGGCTTCAATTCCAGCCGTACAGCACCCAAATCGAGCCGCACGACTACATGGCGGAGCTGTTTGATGCGATCGCGCGGGCCAACACCATCTTGATTGATTTGTCCCGCGACATCTGGGGTTATGTGTCGCTAGGCTACTTCAAGCAGCGCCTGCGCGAGGGCGAGGTGGGCTCATCGACCATGCCGCATAAAGTCAACCCCATCGACTTTGAAAATGCAGAAGGCAACCTGGGCCTGGCCAACGCTGTTTTGCGCCACCTCTCTGAAAAGCTGCCCATTTCTCGCTGGCAGCGTGACCTGAGCGACAGCACCGTGCTGCGCAATATGGGCGTGGCACTGGGCTACTCCATATTGGCTTATCAGTCCATCAGCACGGGGCTGAACAAACTCGAAGTCAACCACGCTGCCCTGAAAGCTGACCTGGACGCCGCCTGGGAAGTGCTGGCCGAGCCCATCCAAACCGTCATGCGCCGCTTCGGCCTGCCCCAGCCCTACGAACAGCTCAAAACTTTTACCCGGGGCCAAGCCATGACGCGAGAGCTCATGCACGGTTTCATCAAAAACCTGGACCTGCCCGAGGCCGAGAAACAGCGCTTGCTGGCCCTGACACCGGCCGGCTACACCGGTAAAGCGGCCGAGCTGGCACGCCGCGTTTGAATGCCACGATTGAGCCCTGATGGCGATTAAATCCACGATCTTCAAGGCCAACGTACAAATCGCTGATATTGACCACGGTTACTACGCAGACCACGCTTTGACGCTGGCACGCCACCCCAGCGAAACCGATGAGCGTATGATGGTTCGACTCTGTGCGCTGGCCTGGCAAGCCCATCAGCTTCAAGACCTCTGCCAGGGCGATGGACAGCTCGCTTTTGGGGCTGGACTTTCTGACCCGAGCGAGCCCGACGTGTGGCTGCGCGACTTCACAGGCAGGACCCGCCTGTGGGTCGAGGTAGGCCAGCCAGAGGACAAACCCTTGCATAAAGCCTGCGCCAAGGCAGACCTGGTGGTGACCTATGCCTACGGCGCTGCCGCAGGTATTTGGTGGCGAGGTATCGAGGGCAAACTCAATCGCCTGAACAATCTTCAGGTATGGCGAATACCCCACGAACAAGCGCAGAGCCTGGCACCACTGGCTCAGCGCAGCATGCAGCTTCAAGCCACGGTTCAGGATCAGGTTCTCATGCTCGGCGATGGGCAATACAACGTGCACATCGAAGCCCAGCGTTTGAAGTGAGCTGCGATGCGCACCCGCGCAAACGGCCCTACTGACTAAAATTTTCAGCTCTTGTCATTTGCTTAAGGATTTTTATGCCCGCTCGCTTGGCCAACAAAGTCTCCCTCATCACTGGCGCAGCGCAGGGCATTGGCTTGGCTACCGCTTTAAAGTTTGCGCAAGAAGGCGCTGTGGTGGTGGTAACCGACATCAACCAAGACGGTGTTGATGCTGCGCTCGCCCAGTGCCAGGCGCTGGGTGCGACAGCGCAAGGCTACCTGCTTGATGTCACAGACCGAGACGCGGTTGACGCTGTGGTCAGCAAGGTACTGGCCGAGTTCGGCCGTATCGACGTGCTGGTCAATAACGCCGGTATCACCCAAGACGCCCGGCTTCAGAAAATGACCTTGGAGCAGTTTGACCGCGTTATCGACGTAAACCTGCGTGCAGTGTTTCATTGCAGTCAGGCCGTGGCCGACACCATGGTCGCCCAGGGCAGCGGCGTGATCCTGAACGCCAGCTCGGTCACCGGCCTGTACGGCAACTTTGGGCAGACCAATTACGCAGCGTCCAAGTTTGGCGTCATCGGCTTTACCAAGACCTGGAGCCGGGAGCTCGGCCCCAAAGGGGTGCGGGTCAATGCGGTTGCGCCTGGCTTTATTGCCACGCCGATGGTGGCGGCCATTCCTGAGAAAGTTCTGCTGGAGCTGCAAAAGCGCATCCACCTGGGCCGCATGGGCAAACCCGAGGAGGTGGCCAATGTTTACGCCTTTTTGGCCAGCGACGAGGCCAGTTACATCAATGGTGAAGTCATCGAGGTCTCAGGCGGCGCCTCAATTTAGGCACGCCAAGAGCCTGATTACGGGCCCTCAGTAGCCGCTGCTTGGGGCGCTTTGGCTCTTTCAGCGTAGCGGTTAAAACGCCAGGCCGAGCCTTCTTTGGCGATGCGTCGCCAGGTTGCCCGCTTGGCCACAGGATCCATCGCCGTCCAGTCCTGCACCTCGTCAAAGGTGCGACCGCATCCCTTGCAGATCGAATCGCCCTGGCTGGTGGAACAAATCGCGATGCAGGGCGTATCCGGCGTGGTCTGGTACCAGGCCATCCAGGCGTCCCAGGCCTCTGGCGACATCGCCTCAAGTGAGACCTCTTGCCGCCGCTCGAACACCATCAAGGCGTAAATCTCGGCCAATGCGCGGGTCGGTTCGGGCAAAGTCACCCCGTCGGGCGAGGGCATTTGTTTGCGCCAATGGTTGATGGCCGACTCAATATCGGTAATGTGAATGCCTGACATGGGAGGACGATCATAGCCCCCACCGGTCCAGCGCGTTGGCGATTAACCCACCCGCAAAACTCGGGATGCGCCCGCTTGTCCTCTAGAATCCGCGCTTGAAGGGGAGTAGCTCCCTTGTGAATGAATCGTCAGGACGGTGGCAAGTCGGCGCAAACCTGCGCATCGACTGCACCCGGTTCATTCGATGCCATTGGCATCGAGCAAGACCTTCGGATCCTCGCCAGTGGCCATGCCGCTGGCGCTTTTTTGTTTATCCGAACGGAGTTCCGCATGGAATTTTTGTCTGCTCCCTGGTGGTCAGCATTGCTGGCCATTATTCTGATTGATCTGGTGCTGGCAGGCGACAACGCCATCGTGATTGCGTTGGCTGCGCGCCGGCTGCCTGATCACCTCAAGCGAAAAGCCATTCTCTGGGGAACGGCCGGTGCGATCGTCGTGCGCATTGTGATGACCATTGGTGTTGTCTGGCTGCTCAAAATACCCGGCCTGATGCTGGTTGGCGGCCTTGGGCTGATCTGGATTGCCTACAAACTGCAGGTGGACGACAGCGAGGAACACGGCGACCAGCCCAGTGCCAACACTTTCTGGGGCGCCATGCGCACCATCGTCGTCGCTGACGCGCTGATGGGTGTTGACAATGTGCTGGGCATTGCTGGTGCGTCCCATGGCGCGATCGACCTGGTGATTTTGGGCCTGCTCATCAGCGTGCCGATCGTGGTCTTTGGCAGCAGCGTGGTCTTGAAGCTCATCGGGCGCTTTCCCATCATCATCCAGATAGGCGCTGCCGTTCTGGCCATCACAGCAGCCAAGATGATCGTCGCAGAGCCCTTGCTGGAGTCCATCTTTGGTGGCAAGGGCGCTGCCGCTGGCGACCTCAACGCTCAGGCTGCAGCCCGCTGGGCTGTCTATGTCGTGGTGACTGCTTTTGTACTGTTGTACGCCTGGTGGGTCAACCGGCGCGCCAAGGTGACAGCTGCAAGCCAGAACTAACGTTCCTGGGCCTGAGACCGGGCTAGCGCTGAAATTTGGCGGAAACGGGTATCGATGATCGATGACTCGATCTGCTCCGCTGGCGTGGCAGCGGCACCCAAGCGGCGCGACTGTTCTTGAGCCGCACGCAAACGGTCAAGTGCTGCGCTGTAGTTGAACTGGGCTGCCTGCGCCTCAGCCGCATCGCGCAAGGCCCGCATGGGCATATTCATAGCCGTATGCAGTTGCGACAACAATTGCCAAGACAGGGCATCACTGGTGTTTCGCATCACCTGCAGCTGCAGATCCTGCGATGCACGGCGAAGCGCTTGCGGCGTGGCCAGTTGTAAGGCCAACTGCGCCTCCAACAACATTTGAGCGCGCGACTTCGGTGTGGCGGCCTGTGAATGTTGCGCCAGGCCTCTTGACAAGGCCTCCAGCGCGTCAGCCGACAGGTCTTTGGCTTCCAGGTCAATTTCTGCGCCCAGCCAAAGCAGGTAGGAGTGCGCTTTTTCA
Source organism: Rhodoferax sp. (assembly GCA_030833685.1). GTDB lineage: Bacteria > Pseudomonadota > Gammaproteobacteria > Burkholderiales > Burkholderiaceae_C > Rhodoferax. Next base: position 5,607 of record JAURGS010000034.1, read on the forward strand.
TCCATGCTTGCCGCACCAGCCAACGCGGCCCTGGCTTTGAGCTCGCCCAGGTACTGGCGCGCCAAATCCATCTGGCGCGCTTTCATGGCCGCCAGCGCGCCACCGTAATAGCCCCCAAGCTGTTGCACCAAGGGTTTGCTTCCAAAAGCACGGTCGCCAATCAAAGCCTGCCATGGCGTGAGTAAAGCGGCATCCGCGCTCATTAAAACCCGGGCTCGGGCGGCCATGAACGCATCGGTGACGCTGCCTTTGACTGTCACGCCAGACGCCTGGCCCATTGGGATGCGCGCTTGCATGTCGGCTATGCGCTCAGTGCTCAGCGGATGGGTGCGCAGATAGGGGAAAGCCCCCGTATCGTTGAGCCGGGCGGCCTGCTGCAGCTTGTCGAACATGTCGACAAAGCCTTGCGCCTGATAGCCCGCCTGGGTGGCCACGCCAAAACCGATTCGGTCGGCCTCTCGCTCCATGTCACGCGAGAAATTCAGTTGTCCTTGGATACCCAAAGCCTGTCCACCCACAACCAACGCGTTGGCTGCATCGGCACTTTTGCTCGCCGCCAACGCACCCAGCACCATGGCTGCTACTACCCACGGAGCCTGCTGTTTGTTCTTGCTCAGCATGCGTGCGATGTGACGCTGGGTCACATGACTGAGCTCGTGCCCAAGCACGGATGCCAATTCATCCCGGCTGGCAACGGTGGCCAGCAAACCCAGGTGCACACCCAGGTAACCCCCAGGCAAGGCAAAAGCGTTCACACTGCGATCGCGAATCAAGGAGATCTGCCAGGCAAATCGCTCGTCAATCTCGGGGGTAAGCTCGCCACGCTTTCTGGCCGACGCCAGCAGGGGTTGCCACAAGCCCTCCAGATAATCCAGGATCACCGGGTCGTCCAGATAACTGGGGTCCCGGTAAAGGTCGCGCATGATTCGGTCGCCAATCTGACGCTCCTGCGACGTACTGAGCTCGCTGCCGTCGCCCAGCTGCGGCAAACCTGCGCCATGGTCGGCCTGGCCTAACGCCGGATGCACCCAGACCAGCAAAAGAAGTGCGCACAAGCTGGCAACTAGCCCCCGGCCCGGGCGCCAGTGTTTCAGAGGAATGCTTTGGGGACGGGATGGACTCTTCATTGGGCTGCACGGGCAACCCGGTGATGACCAAACCCACCGAGTTGTTCGCTGGCCGTATCATGCCACCTTCGGGCCACGCGCCTAGGCACCACGTAAAAACCACTGAAAACAATACGACTATGAACACCCTCACCCACTTCGATGAACAGGGTCAAGCCCACATGGTGGATGTGGCGGCCAAATCAGCCACACACCGCAAAGCCATTGCCGTGGGTCGCATCGACATGTTGCCCGCCACTTTGGCCATCATCGAATCCGGCAGCGCCAAAAAAGGAGATGTTTTGGGCGTGGCGCGCCTGGCTGGCATCATGGCGGCCAAGAAAACCAGTGATCTCATCCCGCTTTGCCATCCGCTGGCTTTGACGCATGTGGCGGTGGAATTTAAAACGCGTCAAGGTGGCGACGCCCAGATTGCAAGCATCGATTGCACAGCCACGGTAGAGACTGTGGGTCCCACCGGGGTTGAGATGGAAGCGCTCACCGCCGTGCAGGTCGCCCTGCTCACCGTCTACGACATGTGCAAAGCGGTGGACCGTGGCATGACGATCCAGAATGTGAAGCTACTCGAAAAACACGGGGGCAAGAGCGGCAGTTTTATCAACGCGGCTTGAACACCTGCTTAAAACATGCGCAGGCCCAACCCCGGTAAGTTACGGCAACTCATAACCCCAGGCTCCTAGCGGGTACTACCAAAGGCCAGACGGTGCCCGGCTGTGCTGGGGTCGCATTGGCAGAAAAACCAAAACTGGCACGCCCCGATTGCCAATCAGCGGTGTAGCGCTTACACCCCCCTGTTGCGCCCCCGCTGTTATTCTGAGCAATTCGCCACTGCGCGCTGCGTTACCCCTAAGAAAGCGTGCTTCTACGTTCTCACGATGGGCAAGGTCGTCTGACCAACCAGGCTGATTTTTCGCGTCATCTTTTATTGATAGGTTTTTTACCGAGCCCCAAATCCGCGGGTTTTCCCTAATAGTTAGGGTTTTCACAATGTCGCAATATTCAACATCCAGTCTCTGGCTCGTCGGTTTTTCACTACTGCTTTCATTAGGGGGCACCATGAAGCGATTAATCTTAGGCTCTATTGTTCTGTTTGTGTTGTACGGTTGTGGCGGGGGTGGCTCGTCCAGCTCGTCCAGCTCGTCTGGTTCTTCTGGTTCCGTCACGGGTATTTCATCCGCGTCATCCGTCAGCGCAGTCAGCGCGAACTAAGGAGCGAAGCATGAAAACCGTCAAACTCCAATTTGGTCTGTTTTTGCTCGCGTGCACCTGGCAAGTTCAGGCTGCACAGCCAACGTCTGGCGCCTATGTCGATGACCCTCAGTCTGAATACGTTCAGGACCAAACCAGCGAAGGCACCGCCATGGCTAGCCAGATTCTGTGCTACTTGGCCGCTACGCGTACTGACGCCGCGGAAGTACTCAACAATGGGGCGTACGTTGCCTTTGTCGATGAAAGCAAATGCAATAGCAATAAAGCTGACGCATCCAACAGCTCTTCGGAGAGCTCTGGGTCGGCCACGGAGTACACCCGGATGCGTATGACATCTACGCGTGCAACCGCCACCAGCGCTCAAATTGTGAAAGGGCACGCTGCCGTCTCCATGGGAGACCCCGCAAGCCCCATGAATACCCATGTCTATATCCATGCCTCAGCAACGGAGGCGCCAAGCGCCACCGCACCCAATGGCGTTGTCACCATGAATATGACTGGCAAGCTTGCAGCGGCCCCTGGTACTGTTGTCCTGAGAGGAAAGATTGATGCTGGGGCCGATGGCCTGAGCTTCTCCATGACTCAAGGCGGAGGAGGTGGGCTACAAACGTACCAGCTTTACGTTGATGGCGACGACACATCAGGGAAGGGAGCGATGCAAACTCCAAACCCTGCGGGTGGCGCTGACTTGGTTTTTACCTTCGGCTACAACAGCACAACCTTCTGCCGCAAATCGGGAGCCGATCCTACCGTTTGCTTTGATCGCGCCAAGGCACAGGCCCAGAGCTCAGTGTGGCGCTACGGGGTCTATGATGACAACACCGGCGCCCGCTACGACATCGCTGTTCCGGGCTTTCCCATCAAAGACACCGCGTCCAACGAGTACGGCTACGCGGGCTATTGGGGCATATGGTTCCCCAGCGACGTTGGCAACGGAGCAGCCGTCCAGTCCGTGGATAGTGCCCAAACCGCCTACACGGTTGTCAAAACGGGCGGGCGACTGAGTAAGGTAACGATGGTCAGCAGCACGCTGGACGACATCCAAAACATTCCGTTTAATTTCATGGCCATGTCAAATGCGGGCGTGGAGGGCGGAAATTCCCTCGTGGGTGGCACCCAATACGAGGCCTACTGGGATGGAACGAATTTCAAAATCATCGGCACTATGAATTGTGGCGGCATTGGTGGCTGCTTCAAAAATCAGCTCGACTACACGGCCACCAAGACCCAGCTAAAATCGGCAACGGACCCAGCAGGTGTTATGGGGTGGTCCATGGCGTTGGGTGGACAACTCTCGATCCCGCCCACAACCTTGGCGACTGGGGGCACGGGCACGGTTAAGTACAGGTCTGAGGTAGTCGTCCAGCCAGGGGACCCGGACGTACCCGGGACCCTAAAGTGTGCCAAGGACTGCCCAACGAGAAACCTCATTGTGGGCGCTGACGCCATTACCAGCCCCTTTACCAGTGGCACGAAAAATAGGTTTTCACAAACTGCGTTTGCCGACGTCGTAACTTACACCTGGGATGGCACGAATTACCAATTGAAAGACAGCACGGGCGCTGCCCTGCTCAATGCAGATATTGGCGATCTCCCACCGGAGAATTCATGGGGCATTCGCACGGGGGCTTTGGTCGACGCCACAGCGGACAGTGACGCCTGGGATGCGGGAAAGACCATGGATTGTGATGGTGCCACCGGCACAGGTGCGACGTTTTGCGATAGCAACTCGGTTGGCCTCGCCACCTACTACGTCTGGGAAAACGGCACCCAAAGACATCAAAGTGCCACCTTTTTGAGGAAGGATTCTGACAATACGGTCGTCGCATTCACTGCGCCGCAATCGGCCACCTTTAACGTGCCAGCTGATACGAAGTATGGAGAGTTCGCTGGAGCCAAGATGAACTTGATGTTTGGTGGCTTTGGCAACCTCTGGGGTATCCCTGGCAAATGCTTCGATCCGCTGGACAACAAAGAAGCGAACTGCAGCGAAACCACCCGCTACGTACCGGCTTTTTCCATTCCCGAAAATACTTCGAGCAGCGAACTCGGTAAAGTGACCATCGGCGGCGTAACCAAATGGGTGAAGTACCTTGATCGGGAAATTCGTTTCAAACTTTTAGGCGTTGACGGCCAAGCCGGCTACACAGCGCCCATCGGAGCGGCCGATATGGGCGTCGCCGGCAACTTGCCCGCAGCCATGGTGCTAACGGGGGATGCCGAGGACCCGTCCAATAGCGCGAACACCGATTACTATGCTGGCGCAATAACAGACGCGGACTTCAAGGCCGCACCCGCCGTGATTCACGGTGTTGTTCAGTAATCGGCATAAGTTTGCCGTCGAAATCAAGCTACCCTCTGGCCAGGCGGGCCTTTGGGTGGCTTTTTTCATGTCTGTTGCTCTGCACGGATTCTTTTTGTTAGCGCTGTCCTATAAACCGCCCGTCCAAAAGCCAGAGAAGTTCGGGGCCCTAATGGGCAAGACCCAAAAAGGCTTTGAGGTTTTTATCTCTAGGCCTGCCAGCGCAGGCCCTGAGGCCGTCCAAGATCCGTCTCCATCACCGGCGCCATCTCTCCCCTCTTCCATTGCCCCTGAATTAAGCAGCCCTGCAGTAAATGCCCTTACAGGCCCCGAAAGCGCCGAAGAACGCAGCTCTGACACCGAGTCCAAAACCGCACTCCCCCCTCGAGACTTCGCCGAGGGCCAAACAAAAAATGGCCCAAGCCCCATCCCCCCATCCCCTGACTTGCCTGTAGGGCGCAAAAAAGGGTTTCTGGGGTCGGCTCAACCGGCAGGTAACCCCTATGCGGCGGTGCCCTTGGCAGCCGACTTTGCCATGCGCCGCCAGGCCGCACTGAGTAACATCGGCCCATTGCTTGGATTTATGGGGCAGATGTTTCCGGCCAACGAGGGTGTTGTTTGCACCACACGCCCAGGTCTTGTGGAATGCAGCAATAACGACGCCCCTGGACTCATGGGGTTTTTGAGTACTCGCTACGCCGAAGCCCATTTAATCGACCCTAGCCTACCTGCCATGCGATGGCGCGGCCATGGTCAGGGGCGTTGGTCATTTGAGCTTCTACATTAAATCAACGACCCAATTTGGTTTTTTTCGGTGCAACAAAGGCTATTGCTCGCATCCCTAACGTGAAGGTTTGTTCAAAATAGCCCTCCCTAGAATGACGAACGAAAAGCCAAACTAATCGCAAAACACGGGGGCAAGAGCAGCAGTTTTATCAACGCCGCCTAAGGCACCGGCCTCCCCCATTCAGGGGATATGCAAAACGCCAGGCAAGGTCAACAGTGACTTTCCCCATACTCACCTTAGGATCGTCATGAGGATCTCTCTTTGCACGGTGGCTTTTGCGTTCGCATCATTGATGCCATTCGGATTTGTAATCGCCGCGGAAACAACGGGTTGTGCCCCCTTCGCACAGGGCACGGCGAACGCCCCCCAGAGGGCGGCAGAGTGACTGGCGCCCTGGCGCCCTTCAATCCTTGCCATCCGTCGGTGTCGTTTGAAACGCCGGGGCTTTTTGCGCCCAAGCTCGGGGAAAAACCTCCAGTGATGGTCATTATTCACGGCGGCTCTGGACTTGAAAACTATCAAACATTGACTGCAAAGGTTTGGCAAAAAGAAGGTTTTTCCACACTTGTGTTCGATGCATTTCAAATGAATGGGCTAGGTCCCAAATCGCCGCTCGTTCGTTACCGGTTGGCCTCGTCGTCAAAACAAAAGATGATCTTCACCGTAACCATGGGTGCGTACCAATGGCTACTTAAAAATGAGCAGATCAACGCCAGCAGGATATTTTTTCAAGGGCTCTCGCAAGGAGGGCACGAAGCGATCAACATTGCTGGCGCGGTGGACCCGTCCAATGTACGAGGAGTGATCGCTGAAAGCGCACCCCCTTACGGAATTGGGTTCCCTGACCACATCAAAACGCCTCTCGTGCTGACCTACGGCGAACGGGATAAATATGGCACTGAAAACGAATTGATGTACAAAATTAAGGCCCCGTGCCGGCAGGGGGAAGTGTTTTCAGATGCGCCAACTGGCTATGGCCAAGTTTGCCATCGTTCCCCAGGACTTAATGACCAGCGTACGCCATCCCCACTTGAATGGTTAGAAAAAATGAAATCGGCAAATGAGCCTGTCACTCTTTTGTTGGTTAAGGGCGGCGGCCATGGCCCGTTATTTGACAACTAAAAAGAAGAAACAAGACAGGTCGGCAATGGCATGACTTTCCACACCACTCAAGGCGCTGACCCCGACGCTAGGGCACAAGCCTGGACCACGTTGATAGGCTTTGTAAAGGCGCGCCTCTGAGGCTTCAAGCGGACGCGGGCCCCTCAAATTTTTACCGGGGCTGCATACGAAGTCATAAAGACAGATAAGACCCGTAATTCAGCAACGCCAACAACGAAAAAAAGCCACCCTGCGGTGGCTTGTGAAGGTCTCCCAGACGGGAGACTGTCGTTAAATCTGTTGGCCCGCTTCTTAAAGGCCAACAAGAACCCTGATTTCCCTGAAGCAATCGTGTGACAGCGATTGGGGTGAACTTTAGGCGGGATTGTTACGTTCGCAAATCACCCAATCGGGGGGTTTTGCAGAACTATTTTCAAGCAGTCGCATTCTTTTGAGTGGGCAGAACCATCACAAAGCTTGCGCCCCCGCCCGCGCGGTCTTCACAGAAAGCTCGCCCGCCGTGGCGCTCCGCGATCGACTTCACTAAGGCCAAGCCAAGGCCCACGCCACCATCTCGCTCAGTAGCACCAGGCAATCGATAGAACGGCTCAAAAATACGCTCGCGCAGGGTCTCGGGCACGCCAGGGCCACGGTCACCCACACTTACTTCCACCGCCATGGGCAGCCGCTTGAGGCTAAGGCTGATGTCACCGGCCCCATGCCGGCGGGCGTTTTCCAGCAAGTTACGCAGCGCACGTCGCAATAACTTGGCAACACCGGGCACCAGCATTTCAGCGTTCTGGCTGGAGCCGGCCACATCAAGGTCCGCGGCCTGGGTGTCGCCCCCCCACTCCAGCGACAGCTCCGCGTCCACCCGAGCGGCCTCCTCTGCGGCCATACCAATCAACTCCACCGTCTCCACTGTTCCTAAGTCAGCTTCGCGCGAATCCAAGCGGCTGGCCAACAATATTTCTTCAATCAACATGTCCAGCTCGGCAATGTTGCGCGAAATTTCCTGGCGTGACTCGGGCGGGGAGTCCGGGCGCATGAGCTCCAGTCCCATGCGGATTCGTGCCAGCGGCGAGCGCAACTCATGCGAGGCGTTGGCCAGCAGCGATTTCTGCGAAGCCAACAAAGATTCATGCGATTTCACCAGCGTCTCCACACGCTGCGCTGCCTCGTTAAAACGCCGCGCCAAAAACCCCACTTCGTCGTCCCCTCCTTCGGGTACCCGCGCCGACAAATTACCCTCACCCCACTGCTGAACACCATCTTGCAGCCCCTCCAGGCGGCGTGTGAGCTTGCGCACAATCGGGTAGGTGGCCAGCGCCACGGCAATGCCCAGCCAAAGCAGCATCCAGGCAAAACCAAACGGTGGCCTGCTCCAGAAGGAGCGCGGCTTTCGCATCAGGTTGAGCCGAACAATCTGCCCGTCACGCATGCGCACCACAAAATCCGAGTCGCCCGTTAAACGACCCGATGCTTCTAGCTGCTCGAGTTCATTCAAAAATTCAGCGACATTGGTGACCGTGTTTTGCGCGCGCTCGCCACTCAAATGGGGCATTTGGCTCGGTGCGCCATTGGCCTCGTCACGGCCGCGCGGGCCGCCTGAAGGCCCGTAGCGGCGCATCAGGTCTCTGAGCTCTGGGTGGTGGTGCCATTCGCCAGGCTCCATGCGTTGCTGCGGCCGACCCCTGCCAATGAGCTGCCCCGCTTCATTGCGCAGCTCAACGTCGCGCAGCGGCGGCTCCGCCGCCAGACGCCAGAGCCACCCCACCAGCAGCATCAACACCAGCACGGCCACCACAATGGCCAGCCAAATCCGCACATAAAGCTTGTTGAACATGCGGTGTGGCACTTACCAGCTTTTCAGCAGGCAAGCGCTGGAGCGCTCAGTCCTGGTGGCGGGCAAACACATAACCGACCCCACGCACAGTAAGAATCCGCTTGGGCGCTTTGACATCTTCCTCAATAGCGGCACGGATACGCCCCATGTGCACATCAATCGAGCGGTCAAAAGCCTCAAGCTCACGCCCGCGCACAGCCTCCATAATTTGGTCACGGCTGAGTACACGCCCGGCGCGCTCTGCCAGCGCAACCAACAGGTCAAACTGATACGAGGTGAGGTCGCACATCCGGCCCGACACATTCACGGTGCGCGCGTCCTTGTCAATTTCCAAAGAGCCAAAACGCAGGCGACTGCCACCAGCGAGCTGCGCAGACTCAGCCGGACGACGCAAAACGGCACGAATCCGCGCCAAAAGCTCTCGCGGCTCAAAGGGCTTGGGCAGGTAATCGTCCGCACCCATCTCCAAGCCAACGATACGATCCATCGGGTCGCCCTTGGCAGTCAGCATCAAAATCGGTGTGCTAGCCAGCGAACCCGGCAACGCCCGGATGCGACGGCAGACCTCCAGCCCGTCCATGTCTGGCAACATCAGATCCAAAATGACCATCTGGGGTGCCAGGTCCTGCAGCAAAGCCAGCCCTGACGCACCTTCACCGGCGTGGCGAACCGAGTAGCCGGACTGGGACAGGTATTCACTGACCATGCGCGCCAGTCGCTCATCATCCTCGATCATGAGAAGGCTATTGTTCATGCCGGCAGTCTAGGTGAGCCACTTATCCCGCAACCGTGACAGCGGTAAAGTTTGGTAAATCAACGCCCTGTCTTCGGCGATGAGGCTTGCACTCTTGTAGCCAACCAAACCAGCACCAACACCGGCACGCCCAGCGCGGCCGTGGCGACAAAGAAGTTGGCATACCCAAAATTATCCACATACAAACCCGAGTAACCCGCCAAAAACTTCGGTAACAACAGCATCATTGAGCTAAACAAGGCGTACTGCGTGGCCGAGTAGTTCACATTGGTCAGGCCAGACAAATAAGCAATGAATGCCGCCGAAGCAATGCCGCCAGCCAGGTTGTCAGCAGAAATAACCAGGACCAAGGCTGTCACGTCATGGCCGTAGGCGCTGAGAAAAGCGAACAAGAGGTTGCTGGCAGAACTCAACACAGCCCCCAGCATCAACACGCGCATGACACCAAAGCGCATGCCCATCAAGCCGCCGATGAAAGCACCCACCAAGGTCATGATCACACCGAACACCTTGGTCACAGCAGCCACTTCGTCCTTGGTGTAGCCCATGTCCACATAAAACGGGTTGGCCATGATGCCCATTACAACGTCGCTGATGCGATAGACCGCAATCAGCGCCAAGATAAGAACAGCGTGCCACCCAAAGCGCTGAAGAAAATCTGCAAATGGCGAGATCAACGCGCCCTGGAGCCACTCTTGTGCACTTTTGGCAGGCGGCAATACCCGCATCGCCGGCTCGGGCGAGAACAACACCGTTAGCACGCCCACAGCCATACTGGCCGCCATGACCAGGTACGCCGTGCTCCAGGCGTCCATCTGGTAACCGCTAGCGCCGCCCTGGGCACGCGCGGCAATCCACAAAACGCCTGCGCCGGCCCAGATCATGGCCAAGCGATAGCCCGTCTGGTAGGTTGCAGCCAATGCTGCCTGGCGGTCGGTGTCAGCAGATTCAATACGG
>JAURGS010000350.1 GCA_030833685.1 Rhodoferax sp.
CGCACTGACCACGTCGTGGCGTCGGCACAGGCTCTCTAGGCGCAAGATGGCACGATCGGCCTGGTCGATTGGCTCGGTCATGCCAGCGGCCGCAGTCACCCCGTCAAAATGCCTGCTGATCAGCGCCCTTTAATGCAAGGATGCGACGGGCATCGTCGGGCGTGGCAATTTCTAAATTCAAGGCCTCCAGAATCGAGCGCACCCGACTGACCTGTTGCGCATTCGAGGCGGCCAACTCGCCGGGGCCAATCCACAACGAGTCTTCTAGACCAACGCGCACATGCGAGCCCATGGCCGCTGCCATGCTGGCCACCACAAGCTGATTTCGCCCAGCACCAAGCACCGACCACTGGTATTGGTCACCAAACAAACGGTCGGCGGTGCGCCGCATATGGATAACATCTTCAGGGTGGGCGCCAATGCCACCGAGAATGCCAAAAACCGATTGCACCAGCAGCGGGCCTTTGACCAGGCCGCGGTCCAGGAAGTGCGCCAGGTTGTAGAGATGGCTGATGTCATAGCACTCAAATTCAAAGCGTGTGCCGTTGTCGGTGCCGCGGCGCAAAATGGTTTCGATGTCGGCAAAGGTGTTCTTGAAAACCAGGTCACGGCTATTCTCAAGATGCTGGCGCTCCCATTCATGCTCGAAAGACTTGAAGCGGTCGAGCATCGGGAACAGCCCAAAATTCATCGAGCCCATGTTCAATGACGCCACCTCCGGCTTGAATCGCATGGCTGGCTGCATGCGCTCCTGAACCGTCATGTGCGGGCTACCACCCGTGGTGATGTTGATCACCGCGTTGGTATTGGCCCGAATATGCTGCAAAAAGGGCAAAAACAGCTCTGGGTCCTGGGATGGCCGCCCGTTGCTAGGGTCTCGGGCATGCAGGTGAAGAATGGCCGCGCCCGCCTGCGCTGCAGCCACCGCGGCCTCGCCAATTTGCTGCGCGCTCACGGGCAAGTGAGGCGACATGCTCGGGGTATGGATAGCGCCAGTAACCGCGCAGGTGATGATGACTTTTCGCTTGGATGCCATGCTTATGCTCCTAAGTAGTGAGCGGCTTGCGTAGGGGTTTTCAGCCAGGTCCAAGGCCGAATCGCTTGTAACTGCAATTGGCGCGGCTGGCGGGGATCGAACCCACGACCCTTGGCTTCGGAGGCCAATACTCTATCCACTGAGCTACAGCCGCGCATGCACAGGTTTTACAAAATGAATTCTCTCACACGCGCCCCAATGAAGCAGGCATCAAGCCGACATCTTGGCGGCGCTTATTGCCTGCGTTGCAAGGATTGCGGACTGCGAACAAACCCAAACTGGCGCTGCAAGTCAGACTGCACCACTTCAAGTAGTCGCCAGCGGCCCTGCTCAATCAAATCTGAGGCCACGCCCATATCCTGCGTGTGAACCAGCCCAAGGCCACGCCGCCCTAACAGGTACACATGGCCGTGCTCGTCCACCAAACAACTATCAACGCGGTCTGATTGCTGGCACTGATCCTGCACGCCGCCATCGGAGTCCACGCGCCAAACCAACGGGGTGAGGGCCAGCTCGACAAAAACCCGCTGCGGCCCGTTTTGAAAATACCAACATCCCCGCTCGTCGGCCGCGTAATTGCGCGCAATGAACGCGAGCAGCTTCTCGTGTTCAAGCACGGCGCCCTTGCTGCCAGGCTGGCCGCTGTCAAATCCGCCAGCTGCTTGCGCACGCTCATCGCGCATCCACCAGCGCCCGCGCGCATCCAGCCCCAGCCAACCATAGCAGTGTGGCACGTGGGGCCATTTGGCCATGGCTTGCAAAACCAAGTCA
>JAURGS010000351.1 GCA_030833685.1 Rhodoferax sp.
ATCTGACAGGCCCTCCGACTTGGGTCGGGGGTTTTGCCGCCCAGGCATTGGCCTAATCTTCAGCCGAAAAGCCGGCGCACAAAGCTCGGCATAGTCAGCCGCTGCGCCCTCCAGCGGCAAAACCTGCGTCCGGGCATCAGCCATGTAGCGGGCGATGTTGAAAAATTCTCGCCCAGCCAGAGCATCGCAAAGCCAAGCGATGCAGTCTTACGCTGCCGGTAAAACACCCAGGCCGCGATCAACGGAAAGGTCAACTGGCCCAAGGTGCCGCCATACAGCGCCATGCGGTGCCCGAGTACGCCGTAAATCAAATGCCCTGCCTCGTGAAAAGCCAGGTTGGTGCTGTCGATCACGTAAACCCACTGCTGCTCGGTGTGAGCCAGCCACAGGATCACAGCGGATGCAAGAGCGTAGCCGACGAGCTGTTGAAAGGACACATCTGACCAGTCGTGCCCTTGTTCCATTGGCATTGTTCGCTCGGGAAACATAAGGTAAGTGTGCCAGCAGGTCCGGGGGGTCTGCCGGTTGTCCGGACACCAACAAAAGTCACCCTAAAAAGACGTGCCAAAACAGGCAACAGCCTGTGTGGCTGCGCATCGTCAATTGGTCTGAGAAAGACTCAGCCAAACCTCGTTGCGCCTCATAAACCACGGTGTGAAGGGAGCGTTATATCGAGACAACATGGGCTCACCCGACCAGGTAATCCCAGCGCGGCGCAGAATTGTCTGCAGCTTCTCAAGGTGCTCCTCATAGTTGGCCTGGGTCCAACGACCCGAGTAGCGAATTGCCGCCACCGAATGGGCCAGAACTTGTCTTACCTGCACGCGAGGGTCCAAGGGTTCTGGGGCCGTTTCCAGTGTGACATCTCGCGGCAGCACAAACTGCACGACGAATCGCTCCCCGCTGGCAGACTGCGTCACCGGAGCAGTCATTGCCATCTTGACAGGCTCTGGCGTTTGCGTCACCGGAGCAGTCATCTCCAGTTTGCGTTCACCCTTGTTCTTTCCGAAGATATAACCCGCCAGAATTGGAAAAGCCTTATTGCCTGCATCTTCAGCCGGACCATCAACCGTGACCTGCGCCACCACATAGGGTGCATAAAGCCTTATCTCGACTTCGTCGATTTGACTCTTTACCTCGTAAGCAGGTTCCTCGATGGCGTGGCTCATAAAGGGGGCGAGCGCAGCAAGCAATACCGCTAAGAATTTCAGCATGCATTGATTTTATGTTGAGGGGGAAATTGCTTGCTAGGACACTGCGCTTACATGGCTAATAGACCCCCCGTGTTATTGATTCGCAGAGCGTAGGCTGAAGCCAGGGCTTGGCTGCTGGCAGCAAGAGACGTCAGCGGTGTTCAGGACGCAGGGGGTTGAAGGGGTATGGGGTGAGACAAGCAGGCGTCAGGAGCGGTGAAGTAGGGCGTTCAAATCGTATGGCGCGCTCAAGTGGTGCTAGCCCGGCGCTAGCCCAACAAACAAGCCAACCCTTTTGAGGTTGGCTAAGTTGTTGATTTCATTGGTGCCGGAGAGATGAATCGAACACCCGACCTTCTCATTACGAATGAGTTGTAAATAGTTCTTGTCTTCGTTGATAAGTGTGGATACACTAAGATTTTCATTGGTAATTTGTCTGAATTCTCGTAATTGAGTGTGGATTAATGCTTATCCGTATTCATCAAATTTGCCTACAGATTGCCTACAAGTATCCAAAGACCAGATGACTAACCTAGAGAAAAGGGTCAGGTTGACGGAGGGGCGGGT
>JAURGS010000352.1 GCA_030833685.1 Rhodoferax sp.
TCGATGCAATTGCTGCGAAGCTTGAAGCAGAAGGCAAAGGTAAGAAAACAGTAAACTTCCGTCTACGTGACTGGGGCGTTTCTCGTCAACGTTACTGGGGTGCTCCAATCCCAATGGTAACCACTGAAGACGGTGAAGTTCAGTTGGAACAGTAAAAAGTAAACGACCGCGCTTGCAATTGCGATGAGCGTATATTGGCGCAAATACATGGGTTAAACGCCTTGTATAGTCAGTGATTGTTTAGGAGGTCGGGCGATACCCTGATCAAATATTGATTTTATTATGTTTTTAAAAGGCCTTTTGCGGTCAGATGGCTATTCAATGGTTTCCCGGACACATGCACCTGACGCGCAAGGCGATCGAGGAGCGCATCAAAGGCATCGATGTAGTGATCGAAATGCTCGACGCGCGCTTGCCCGGATCAAGCGCCAACCCGATGCTGGCGACGCTAGTTGCAGGTAAGCCTGCTCTCAAAGTGCTCAGCAAACAGGACATGGCGGATCCTGATCGGACGACGGCCTGGTTGGCACACTACAACGACATGCCGGGGGTTAGAGCGATTGCTATTGATGCCAGCACCCCCGCACCCGCCAAAATGATCATTGAGGCGTGTCAGCAGTTGGCGCCTAACCGCGGGGGCGTCGATAAGCCCATGCGGGTCTTGATTTGCGGTATTCCGAACGTAGGTAAGTCCACACTCATCAACAGTCTCAAAGGCAAGCGGGCTGTGAAAACCGGTGATGAGGCGGGCGTCACCAAGCAAGAGCAGCGCGTGACCTTGGCGCCTGATTTCTATCTGTATGACACGCCAGGCGTGTTGTGGCCTCGCATCATCGTGGCAGAGAGTGGCTACAACCTCGCAGCGAGTGGCGCGATTGGCGTCGCAGCTTTCGACGATGAAACGGTGGCCCTTGAACTAATCAACTACCTGATGGCGCACTATCCCACTGCTTTGCAAGCGCGCTACAAGATCGACGACCTGAGCGGCCAGACCGACGAAACGGTCCTGGACGCCATTGCCCGCTACCGCGGCGCCATCCAAAGTGGCGGCAGACTCAATCTGACAAAGGCCGCGGAAATTGTGATCCACGACTTTCGATCACTGGCGCTGGGCCGTATCAGTTTGGAGACGCCCGAGCAATTCCAAACTTGGCTGGCAGCGGGCGTCCAATTAGACGCTGAACGCGCACTGAAAAAAGCGTCTAACAAGCAGGCCAAGAAGCAGGCCCGCAGGGCCAAGCATCAGCCGGATTAATCAATCGCCCTCAACGAGCCATCACCCCAACGCCATGCGCACCCACACGCCCCCTTCGTCGCCCGCCTCACCACCATTACCCACTGACCCCGAGGCTTTTTTGCGGCACCTGTTCGATGTAGCCGTGCGGCGTGCCTTGCCGCTGGAAAACATGCGTGCCATGCTACCGCCTGTGCCGCAGGGCGGCCGAACTTGGGTGATCGGTGCAGGCAAAGCGGCAGGCGCCATGGCCCATGCTTTAGAGCAACTGTGGCCGGTTGATGCCCACTTGGCAGGCGCGGTTGTGACCCGATATGGCCACACGCCACCGCGCCCGACAGCGTTTGATGGGCAGCCACCGCGCATTGACATTCTTGAAGCCTCGCACCCCGTCCCAGACGAAGCGGGCTTGGCGGCGAACGCGGCCCTGAGCTCGGCCTCCATCGCAGCCTGGAGCGTGCCCGGATCCTCGAGGATGTGGCGGAGGATCGTCCCCACCAGCGGCTC
>JAURGS010000353.1 GCA_030833685.1 Rhodoferax sp.
GGTGAATCACAGTCATGGTGTTGGTGCCTTTGCTTTTAGTGGTCGCCGTCTGCGGCGACGCTATTGAGCAGCTTGTCGGTGTAGGCGATGGCCAGCGCGCTCAATAAAAAGACGAAGTGAATGATGGTCTGCCACATGATGACTTTGACCTCGTAATTCGCTGCGTTGATAAAGGTCTTTAGCAAATGGATGGAACTGATGCCGATGATGGCGGTTGCAAGTTTCACCTTCAAAACCGACGCGTTGACGTGGCTGAGCCACTCGGGTTGGTCTGGATGACCTTCCAAGCCCATTCGGCTGACAAAAGTCTCATATCCGCCAATGATGACCATAATCAACAAATTAGAGATCATCACCACGTCGATGAGTCCGAGAACCACCAACATGATGATGGTTTCGTTCAACTCTGTAACAGCACTGCTTTCTTTGTATCCGATGCTGTTGACCAGGGCTGCAAGCGCCTCTTGGCTGCCGAACACGGCTTCCAGCAAGTGCACCAGCTCGAGCCAAAAGTGAAACACATAGACCGCTTGGGCAGCGATCAGGCCCAAGTACAGCGGGAGCTGCAGCCATCGGGTGGCGAAGATGAGCTTGGGCAGGGGGCGCATGCGCGCCGGGGGGAGTGGGGCAGACATTGTGGACGGATAGCCTTGATGGGGCAGGGGTTGCAAAGCATACAATTTTGCCCGAAGTCCTAGCCCGGTTTTACCTGGCATTCGCTGAAGACAGCAGCTACGCAGGCCGCTCTGCGCATCATTGAAAGGGAGTTAAGTCCATGAGCAATTCCGCAGCAATCGAATCCGTTTTGGTCGAAAACCGTGTCTTTGCGCCCCCGGCAGCGATGGCCAAGGCCGCCCGCGTCTCTGGAATGCCGATGTACCAGGCGATGTGCGCTTCGTTTGAGCGGGACTTCGAAGGGACCTGGGCGCGCCTGGCACGCGAAAACCTGGTGTGGAGCAAGCCGTTCACCAAAACCCTGAACCAGTCGAAGAAGCCGTTTTACAAGTGGTTCGAGGACGGCCAGCTCAATGCATCGGCGAATTGCCTGGATCGTCACATGGGAACGCGCACCGAGAACAAGACGGCCATTATTTTTGAGGCTGACGATGGCAAGGTGACCAAGGTCAGCTACAAAGCGTTGTTGCAGCGGGTCAGCCAGTTCGCCAACGCCCTGAAGGCGCAGGGCGTCAAAAAAGGCGATCGCGTGCTGGTGTACATGCCGATGACGATTGAGGGTGTGGTGGCTATGCAGGCCTGCGCCCGAATCGGCGCGACCCATTCCGTGGTTTTTGGGGGGTTTTCAGCAAAGTCCCTGCAAGAGCGGATCATGGACGCCGGTGCCGTGGCGGTCATTACGGCCAACTTTCAAATGCGCGGTGGCAAGGAGCTACCGTTGAAAGCCATTGTTGACGAAGCTTTGGCGATGGGTGGGTGCGAATGCGTCAAGCATGTTCTGGTGTTTGAGCGCACCGCGAGCGCCTGAAATATGGTCGCTGGTCGTGACAAGACCTTCAAGCAAATTCTCGCTGGCCAAAGCACTGATTGCCCGCCGGTAGCTGTGGGTGCCGAGCATCCTCTGTTCATCCTCTACACATCGGGCTCGACCGGCAAGCCCAAGGGCGTGCAGCATTCCACAGGCGGCTACCTGCTGTGGGCTAAGCTCACCATGGACTGGACATTTGACATTGGCGCCAGGGACGTGTTTTGGTGCACGGCCGACA
>JAURGS010000354.1 GCA_030833685.1 Rhodoferax sp.
GCCTTGAGTGCGGGCAGGACCGATCCACACCAAACAGCACCTCAATTTGCAATCGCCGGTGTCTGGCGCGACTACGCTCGCCAAAGCGGCGCGGTGGTATTGGACGCTACCCATTACGCCACTTTTCAAGATGATCGTCGCGCCAACGATTTGGCGATTTGGCTGCACGAGAACGAAGACCTGAACACCATCCAAGGCCAAGTTCGCGAGCTGATGGATCGCCACCAGGCGGGTGCCGGCGACTCACTGGATTTCGCGACTGCCCAAGAAATTCGCGCTTTGTCCTTGAGGATTTTCGACCGCAGTTTTGCCGTGACTTACTGGTTACAAAGCGTCGCCATCGCCATTGGCTTGTTTGGCGTGGCAGCGAGCTTTAGCGCCCAGGTGTTCGCACGGCGCAAAGAGTTCGGACTGCTCAGCCATCTGGGCTTAACTCGCCGTCAAATCTTGTCGCTGGTGGCCATAGAAGGCGCAGCCTGGACCAGCGTGGGTGCCCTGGCGGGTTTGCTATTGGGGCTGATGGTGGCGTGGATCTTGGTTGACGTGGTCAACCCCCAGAGCTTTCACTGGACTATGGATCTGATTTTTCCCTGGACACGCTTGTTGCCGCTGCTAGTGGCTGTTGTACTGAGCGGTACTCTGACGGCCTGGCTATCAGGCCGTGCCGCCGCGGCGCGCGACGCGGTCTTGGCTGTGAAAGAAGACTGGTGAATATGGCCAACAAGCCCCTGCAGCCCGCACCCGGTCTAATACCCACGATGAATTGCGCGTTGCGCCGGCGCCATCTATTGCTGAGTCTGGTCACGCCCCTGTTGCTGCCTTGGCGCGAGGGCGCGGCCGCACAGCGCCCCGAGAACCTCAAACCGATTGAATTCCCTCGGGACCACGGCGCGCATCCCGAGTCTGCAATCGAGTGGTGGTACGTCACTGGCTTTCTCAGCGATCAAGCGAAATGGGGTAGCGCCAACAGCACGCCAAGCTTTGGCTTTCAAGTGACTTTCTTTCGCGCGCGCGTGCCCTCCACACAGTCTATGCAGTCTGCATTTGCGCCAAAGCAACTGTTGTTTGCCCATGCGGCCATCACGGACCTGGCAGGCCAACGCTTGCTGCACGACCAAAGAATTGCGCGCGTGGCTGGCAAGGCAGAGGTGGATCTGGGGCGTTTTAGCATCGACGACACTCTGCTTCAGCTTGGAGATTGGTCGCTCTCCCGTCAAGCGCCCAGCTATCAAGCGCGCGTCGCGACTGCGCAATTCGAGCTGGATCTACAGCTTGAGCCGACCCAGGCTGTTTTGCTGCAAGGGGATCAAGGATGGTCACGTAAATCGCAGGATCCCAGCCGCGCCAGCCAGTATTACAGCCTGCCACAGCTCAAGGCCCAGGCCTCGCTGCACACGAAGCGGGGCAAGCAGCAGCTCCAGGGTCTGGCGTGGCTGGATCATGAGTGGAGCAACGCCCTGCTTGCGCCGGACGCTGTGGGTTGGGACTGGATCGGCATGAATCTGAGTGACGGCGCTGCGCTCACCGCATTTCAACTGCGTGATCGCCACGGTAAAGCGGTGTGGGCAGGTGGATCGTTTCGCAGCGCTCAGGGAGCGCTGAGCGTCTTTCGCGCGCACGAAGTGCAAT
>JAURGS010000355.1 GCA_030833685.1 Rhodoferax sp.
CACCCAACCGACCTGGGCGGCACTGGCCAGTGAACGCGCCGCCTCGCAATTCGGTTTGCACGTGGTGGCCCATGCCATCCAAGACGAAGCGTTCAACCGCACCCGATTCGCCATCGTGTGCTTGCCGCAGACGCTGGCCACGCCACCCGCTACGGGCCACGACTGCACCTCGTTGGTGGTGTCCGTGCCCAACAAGCCGGGTGCTGTGCACGATTTGTTGGTGCCGTTGAAACAAAACGGCGTGTCCATGACGCGATTTGAGTCGCGCCCAGCGAAATCCGGCCAATGGGAATATGTGTTTTATATCGATTTGGATGGCCACATCACCCAACCGCATGTCAGCAAAGCCTTGGGTGAACTACAAGCCATGTGTGCGTTTTACAAAGTCATCGGCTCATACCCGGTCAGCGCACAAGGCTGAGCCATGGGCTTTCAACAACTTGGCTTGATTGGCTGCGGCCTGATGGGCGCCTCTTTTGCCCTGGCACTGCAAAAACACCAACTGGTGGGCAAAGTGGTGGGCTTCAGCCCCAGTCAACGCACCCGAGATCTTGCCTTGCAACGAGGCGTCATCCACCAGCAAGCCCCATCGATCGCCCAAGCCGTGCAAGGCTGCGATCTGGTGTTGCTGGCTGTGCCAGTCAGCCGCACGGCGGAATGCTTGCAAGCCATGGCATCCACGCTGTCCCCCAACTGCTTGCTGATGGATGTGGGCTCGACCAAAAGCGATGTGGTGCAAGCCGCCACGGCTTGCCTGGGCGAGCGGTTGGCCTGTTTCGTTCCCGCTCACCCGATCGCAGGCAAAGCCGAATCCGGCGTGGAGCATGCCCAAGCCGATCTCTACCAAGACCGACGCACCATCCTCACGCCCTTGCTGCAAACTGGCGCAGCGCAACTGCTGGCTGCGCGAGAGGTGTGGGGCGCGATTGGCAGCCATGTCAGCGAAATGACGCCCCAAGCCCACGACGCCACCTTTGCCGCTGTCAGCCACTTGCCGCATTTGCTCGCGTTTGCAGCGGTCAATGCGTTATCTGCTCAGCCTGCAGGCGCGGATTTTTTGGCCATGGCAGGCCCGGGTTTTCGGGATTTTTCGCGCATCGCTGCCAGCGACCCAGATGTCTGGCGCGACATACTCAGCGCCAACCAAGCCGAAGTGTTCGCCCAAATCCGTCACTTTCGCACGGCGCTCGAAGCCTTCGAAAAAGCCATGCAATCCCCTGACCCACAAGCTTTGCGCCAGTTGATAGAACAAGCCCGCCAAGTCCGCTCAGGCTGGGTGCTGCAAACCGGACAAACAGGGAATGAAGATTGATCGAGATACCTTGCCAACTTTTAGAATGGATATTTAAGCGCGCAGGCTCTTCCCCTTATGTTTTCTACCCATTTTCTTGACATACCCGCGCTAGACAGTGCATCAGGCACGGTCACCCTGCCCGGCTCCAAAAGCATTTCCAACCGCGTGCTGTTGCTGGCCGCCTTGTCTGAAGGCACCACGGAATTACAAGACTTGCTCGACTCGGACGACACGCGGGTGATGCTCAACGCGTTGCGTGAACTGGGTTGCAGACTGCAACACCACGGCACAGGTTTGCACGTCAGTGGCATTGGCGGGCAAGCGCCCTCT
>JAURGS010000356.1 GCA_030833685.1 Rhodoferax sp.
CATTGGCGTGACGGGCCTACTGGTACACGGCCTGTACCTGGGGGGTGTTTTCACGGCTATTTCCAAAGGCTTGCCCGCAGCGGTGGCCAGCCTGGTGGTTGGCTTGCAACCACTGTTGTCCGCCGCGATTGCTGGCGTATGGCTGGGCAACAAGGTCACATTCAAGCAATGGCTCGGCCTGGTCCTGGGCTTTGCTGGCGTGACCCTGGTGCTCTGGGGCAAGCTCGGTACGGAGTTTGACTTGTGGGCGGTTTGGCCTGCAGTGCTGGCCTTGTTGGGTATTACGGTGGGCACGCTTTACCAAAAGCGCTTCTGCCCGCGTTTTGACTGGCGCACGGGAGCGGTGGCGCAGTTCATTCCAGCCGCTTTGGCCACCGGCCTGGTGGCCTTTGCCACCGAGCGCTTCGAAGTGCGTTGGCACGGCGAGTTGGTATTTGCCATCGGCTGGTTGGTTCTGGTGCTATCCCTGGGCGCAGTCAGCCTGCTTAATTGGCTCATTCGCAACAACACCGCCGTCAATGTGGCCAGCCTTTTCTACCTGGTGCCACCTGCCACTGCATTGTCCGCCTGGCTGCTGTTTGGCGACACCTTCACCCTGTCGGCCACGATCGGCCTGGCGGTGGCGGTCTGGGGCGTTTACCTGGCGCGGCAATAACGCTTCGCCAAGCAGCGTGCGCCGCGAACCTTAAGCCCACCGCTATGGCTGCGCCCTGCTGGACGAGGCGCCACGCACCATCAGGCCAATAAGCGTTCAAGTTCACCACTTTCAAGCAGACGCTGCAAATCATTGGCCCCACCAACAAGCTGGCCCTTGACGAATACCATTGGAAAAGTTGGCCATCCTGTCCACATCTTCAAGGCATTGCGCGAACGCCATTGGCTGAAGTAGCTGCCATAACTGAGATAGGTGTAGGGCACACCAGCGGCATTGAGCAGCTTGCACGCTTTCTTGGGATACGGGTTTTGGGCCATGCCAACCACCACCACGGCGTGCCTGGTCAGGGCCTGCTGCACCTCGCTGACGATGCCCTGCTGGTGGCTGGCCACCTTATCGCGAATGGCGGGGTGAATATGCGACTCGTCAAGAAACTGTCGGGGCATGAGGGTCTCCAAATAAAAAAACAAGAACGGGGCCGCCATCAGTTCAGCGTCTTACGATAACGCATGATCACTGCAGTCCGCCTAAGCCTTAGCACATCGCCTAATTGAAAGCGGCGCCAACTCAAGCGCACAACAAGCGGGCGTGCAATGAGTCGGATGGCCGTGCCAACCGCCCGCACTGCATGGCAGCAAGCCGCTCAATAGACTGAGAAAAAACCTCGCTGTGTTACCGGATCCGGAAGGCTACACAGCGTCTTTGCGCACGACGCGAAGCGGTTCGCCATATGCGTGTCCTCGCGGCTACGCCCTCTTGCTGGCACGCATGCGCCAGGACTTCGCCCGCGTGATGGGCGCCTCAGCACAGGGCTTCAAGCGATCCAGCACATCAAAGGCCCTATCAAGGCGTAGCCAGCTGGCGGCGCAACCAACGCATCAACGCGCCGATCAGGGGCAGTTGG
>JAURGS010000357.1 GCA_030833685.1 Rhodoferax sp.
CTTTGCTTGGAGCGCGCAGCCGATCAGCAAGCCGGTTGTGGCAATAAGCAACGTGCGCTGAGCGGTTCTGATAACCAAGCTGCACCAAGTCTTTGCCTTAGCTGGCAGTGCCCCAGCGCGTGGTGTACAAGTGGGGTTCATGCGCCTGGCTGGAACTGACGTACCGTAGGCATACTGTTTGGGCTGTGGCGCTGCTGTGGTTTCAAGCGGTCGTCGCGTAACGAGCGAGCTCGGCTTTCGCAATGGCATTGCGGTGAACCTCGTCCGGGCCATCTGCAAAGCGCAGGGTTCTTGCGCTGGCGTAGGCATAGGCTAGCGGGAAGTCGTCGCACATACCGCCGCCGCCGTGCACCTGGATCGCCCAGTCGATGACTTCGCACGCCATGCGCGGCGCCACCACTTTGATCATGGCAATTTCATTGCGTGCAGTTTTGTTGCCGCCATGGTCCATCATCCAGGCCGCCTTGAGGGTAAGCAGGCGCGCCATATCGATTTTGCAGCGCGCCTCGGCGATACGCTCTTGGGTGACTGTTTGTGAGGCCACTGTTTTGCCAAATGCAACCCGGCTGCTGGCACGCCGGCACATCAGCTCCAGTGCACGTTCGGCCTGGCCAATCAGGCGCATGCAATGATGAATGCGACCGGGCCCCAGACGGCCTTGCGCAATTTCAAAGCCCCGTCCCTCGCCAAGCAGAAGATTGCTCGCTGGTACGCGAACCTTGTCGTAAACGACTTCCATGTGCCCATGGGGCGCATCGTCATAACCCATCACGTTCAAGGGCCGCAGGATCTTCACCCCCGGGGTGTTGGCTGGCACCAAGATCATGCTTTGCTGCGCGTGGCGAGCAGCATCCGGGTCGGTTTTGCCCATCAGGATGTGGATCGCGCATCGTGGGTCACCAGCGCCGCTGATCCACCATTTGCGTCCGTTGATGACGTAGTGTTCGCCGTCGCGCTCGATGCGTGTTTCGATGTTGGTGGCGTCGCTGGAGGCGACGGCCGGCTCTGTCATTGCAAAGGCCGAACGGATACGGCCTTCAAGCAGGGGTCGCAGCCATTGTTGTTTATGCTCGGCGCTGCCATAACGCGCGATGGTTTCCATGTTTCCTGTGTCGGGTGCCGAGCAGTTGAAAACCTCAGGCGCCCACAGCACACGGCCCATGATCTCCGCCAAAGGGGCATATTCTTGATTGCTCAGTCCTGCGCCATCAAAGCCAGCCTCTTTGGCGCTGTCTGTGGGCAAGAAAAGATTCCACAGTCCTTGCGCTTGTGCCTTGCGCTTGAGATTCTCAATCGTTTGCAGCGGGGTCCAGCGTCGCGCTGCCTGGGTATTGGCTTGAATTTCTTCCCAATACGCGGCCTCATTGGGATAGATGTGCTCATCCATGAAGGCCAACAGCTTGGCCTGCAGAGACTTGGTTTTGGGTGAGAAGTCAAAGTCCATCAGATTCCTCTTGGTAAATAGGTTTTTAGTGTGTTTGTGTTTTTTGGG
>JAURGS010000358.1 GCA_030833685.1 Rhodoferax sp.
TGCCCGAGGGTGGGTGTCCGGTATAGAGTTGTTGCAGAGCACGCGGCGTGAGGCCGCAGGAGCGAAGAAAAACTTTGTTCATATGCGCCTGATCGGAAAAACCTTGTTCCAGCGCGATCGTGCTCAGGTGCTCACCGGTACGCAACTGCGCATTGGCCTTCAATAGGCGCACTGCGCTGCGCAGGGTTTCGGCGCTGGTACCCTCGTCGCGCAAATGACGCTCCAGCGTGCGGGCGGTACAAGCCAGCTGATTGGCAATCTCAGGCACGGCCAGATGACTATTGGCCTCCAGAACGATCAGCGCTTTGTGCATGACCGATTTCTCCAAGTGCAAAAAGCAGGCCGCTTCGCTCAATGACTGGATCTTGTGTTCGGGGTCGCCGGCTTGCTCCGAGTGCTCGTGCACAGCTGTGCGGTTGAGGTGATATTCCTGACGCTTCGGTGCCTGAAACGCCTCAGCTGCGCCACTTTCCATCGCAGGCAGGCCGCCCCAATCCATCGCGCCTGGCAAGGGCAAGGCTGGTAGGTCGCTGACACGGTGCATGCCGTTTGCACTCCAGCTTGGATGCAGCCCGGGACGAAAAACAGCGGCAAGAGGGTTCAGGTTGGTATGGCGAAACTCCGCGTAGGCAATATCAAGATCGGTATTCCCAGAGGCGATAAGGTGAAGAATAGTGGGCACTTGCAGGCTAACGCTTTTGGTAAAGCTGCCATCCAGAATGTCGTCGAGTATCAGCGGCATGTGCTGGCGCGCGGCTAGCCTGCGCCGTGCAAGCAACCCGCTCACTACTGCATCAAAGTCAAGCTCCCTCACCTTCGGATTCCTTTTTGCTGTCTTGACCCGCAGTGACTTCACTGCGCCCACCTTTTTATTGGGTCCAAGCTTAAGCGCTTTGGCAGAAAAAGGCAAACCAACACACGTGTTGGTTTAAGGTCTCAGAGGTGTATTGGATTGGGTACAGGGCCTAAGCCATTCCCTGTTGGGAATGGCCTATTAGACCCTGTTTTCGCACCTGACTCAGTTGCAGGCTTTTGCAGCCGGGCCGGCTGCGGTAGGCTCCAGCGCCTTGTTCAGGTCTTCAGCTTCGGCCAAGGCTTCCTCGGCGCTCTGGATCGGTGGCCGATTCAGGTCCGCGAAAGTTTCCTCGGTCAGCATCAGGCCCATCAGCAGGCTGGGGCTGGGGTTGTCTGCGGCCATGGCGTCCGATCCAGGCTCGGGGCAGGCTGTATCAGCCAACACCTCCGCCCACGCTTCGGGGCCAAATGCTGAGCGCAACCCTTCGTACGCTGCCTCATCGGTTGCCACAGCTTGCGCTTCATCGGCGTGACCAATATAGGCTGACGGGTTGTTGTAACCCCTCGTCTGGACCACAGCTTGCGCTTCATCGGCGTGACCAATATAGGCTGACGGGTTGTTGTAACCCCTCGTCTGGACTATGGTTTCGCCTTGAGCGTCA
>JAURGS010000359.1 GCA_030833685.1 Rhodoferax sp.
GTGCCGGAAACGAAATCCAAGCCGCGTCCTTGACCAACCAGACGGCCAGGAAGATCAGCGCGAGCCGGATGATGTAGCCGAACAACGTCGCCGCCATCATCAGTCCGAGCGGGATGCGTGCGGCCATGGCGATGGCCAACACCTCCAAGGTCAGGGCCTCGCGCTCCATGGTCAGGTTGCCATCTGGGTCGGCGGTGGTGGCGCGAATAATGCCCACATCGATCGGGAAAGCTTTGTAGAAAAGATAGTCCTCGCCGTCGATCGGCATCAGGCGCACCAGGTCCTCGGTGGTGCGGCTGTTGATCTTGCCCCCGCCATGGCGCGGGTCGACAAACGTGTCCAGACCGACATGGGTCAGGGTGCCGGGCTTGCCGGCCGCGATATCGCGAAACAGATGCGTGATGACTCCCTGGGGCAGGTTGTAGGCCTCAATTTGGTTGGTCACGGCGAGCTTTTGCAGTGCCGGCACCAGGCCCCAGTGCCCACCGACCACCCGGCGCACCAGGCCAGGGTGCCCGAAGTGGTTCAGCCCGCGCTGCCCACCGTCGCCCTGGCCAGCGGCGTACACCAAGCTGAGCTGGCGAGGCGATCCCTGGCCTGTGCTGGCCTGCGCCTGCATAAAGCGCCTCTCAAGGGCGATGGCGACTTCTTCAGGAAAGCCAATGCCGACAAAGCCGCCGGTGGCTACGGTGTCGCCGTCATGAATCAGGCGCACGGCTTCCTCAGCGCTGACCACTTTGTTGCGTCGCGCGCCAGCGCTTCGCAGTTCGTGCAGTTGGGCGTGCATCAGGCTCTCCTTGTCAGCGGGTTGGCAAGAGCCATTTTGCCCGGTGGCCAGCGCGGGTTTGTCCGGCGCCGCTGCGCTCGCACAATTGAGCTCAAGCCTTTGCGATTCGGTTTCAAGTTTGAAGCAGGCGGGCAAGATAGCGGCCCGTGTGGCTGTTTGGGTTTTTGGCGAGGTCCTCGGGCGTACCCACCCCAACCACCGTGCCGCCGCCGCCGCCGCCTTCGGGACCCATATCGATCAGCCAGTCCGCCGTTTTGATCACATCCAGGTTGTGTTCGATCACCACAATCGTGTTGCCGTTGTCGCGCAAGCGCTGCAAGACCCTGAGCAGCAAATCAATGTCGGCAAAGTGCAAGCCGGTAGTGGGCTCGTCCAGCACGTACAGCGTGCGTCCAGTGTCGCGCTTGGAAAGCTCCAGGGCCAGCTTGACGCGCTGCGCTTCGCCGCCTGAGAGGGTGGTGGCAGCTTGCCCCAAACGAAGGTAGGACAGCCCCACATCCAGCAAGGTGCTGAGCTTGCGCTCGATGGCTGGCACGCTGGCAAAGAAT
>JAURGS010000035.1 GCA_030833685.1 Rhodoferax sp.
CATCCAGCGGCGCAACATCGCGAGGGCGTCATTCTCTGGCAGGGCTTCAAAGCCGACAGCCTCATCCAGACCAAGCAACACACTGCGCACCTGATGACCACTGGCGCACAGTGCGACATGGCGTAGCCACAGGCGAACCAAGCGCTCAACGCGAACACGCCGCTCACCGGATGCGCCGATGTAGACACTATCGAGCACCGACTGCAACTGCAAGTACTCGGGCGGTGTATTTTCTTGGCTTGGCAGCGCCAACAAGCCATCGATCGTGCCCTCGAGCTGCCAGGGCGCAATCGATAGCGAAACAGCAATCGGCTCAAGCGGCTGTGCGGCCTGAGGCACCCAGACGTTTTTACGCGTCAACACGGCCTCAAGATCTGCCCGCAAGCCTTGCGCAGCAACCTGTCCGAACCCTGCCAAGGGCAACTGCCCCGATCGCGTCAACGCGTCGATCGCCTGCGCGGGCTCAGCGCTTTGCAGCAAAACCTGCGCGGCTTTAAAGCGGCCAAGCCCGGACAGCTCGAAAGCCTCGTCCTGCTCTGCCAAGGCCTCAACCTCATCGAGCACAACACCAAGCGTCTTTCGAAAAAAAACTTCGGCTGGCTGACGCAAAAGCTGATGCAGGTCCTCCAGACGGATCAACTGGGACGCATCCGTATTCTGGGACTCCCCCGCAGCTGCCGATCCAAGCCCTGCCAGCGCGGTGTGCGGCAAAGCGCTAGCTGCCATGTCACTGGGGGTATCCCCTTCTTCAACTACCGCTTCCCAATCGTCATCAAAGGTTTGCAGCGCGCTGTCTGCACTGAAATACACGGGCGAGAACGGCTGCAGCGGATGCTGCACCACCTCGCGCGCAGGGGTCCAGGCCTGGTTGATCATGTCCATGAGCTGCGCCACCAGCACCGAGGGTGGTTGCGCAGCGTTGTCATGCGCGCGCCGGCCTTGCCAGCTGATGAGCAGCTTTTGCCGCGCCGACAAAATCGCCTCCAAAAAAAGATACCGGTCGTCTTCACGGCGTGAGCGGTCACCAGCGCGCCAGGTCAGCGCCATCAGGTCAAAGTCGCGCTGGGATGCGGGCCGGGGGTAAGCGCCGTCGTGCATGCCCAACAGGCACACCACTTTGAACGGTACGGCGCGCATCGGCATGAGCGTGGCGAACTGCACGCCAGCGCCCAGAAAGGGCTGGCTCAAAGCCCCCGCATCCAGGCTTGCAAGCCAGTGTGCTGAGACCACCTCCAGCGGTAAGGCGTCGTCAAGCCCGGCCTGCGCGCAGTCCTGTTGCCAGTCCTGCAAGGCTTCCAGCATGGTCTGAATCTGGCGCTCTTGCTGGGCGTCCGTGGGTTCTAAAAACCGGTGAACCAGCTCGCCCAGTATCTGCACCCAACGCGTGGGGCTGTGCGAAGCCCTGAGCAAATGCGTGCTCTGGCTGACAGCATCAAGCCAGGCAAGCAAGCTGCCAACCAGCGGCGCGTCCAGACTGCCGATGCCCGGCTGGGGCAACACACCCTGCCAGGTTTGCGCCGATTGCGCGCCAAAAGCGTAACCCAACAACAAGCGACGCAGGCCAAAGGCCCAGGTGTTGTGCTCCAGGCCCTCGGTATCGGGGCTCATGCCCCAGCTCACGCGGTGTGGTCCATCAAGTCCCCATCGAACGCCTGCCTCTGACAACCATTGCGAGAGCCGAGCCACATCGGCCTCAGACAAGCCAAAGCGCTTGCGCACGGCATCCACTTCGAACATGGTGATCCAGTCTGGCAGACTGATTCGCAGCCCAGGCAGGTTCAGCAAGGTGCGCACCACCTGCACCACCGTCGTCGTGGATGCGCCCAGATCGGCCACGCTAAATGGGATATGCCGAGCTTGCCCAGGTGTGAAGCGCCCAAACACCGCACGCACCTGCGGCGCAAAGCCAGCGAGGTCAGGCACCATGACCATCACGTCGCGTGGCTGTAAGTCTGGATCAGCTTCAAACCATGCCAACAACTGGTCATGCAAGACCTCGAGCTCGCGCTGCGCGCTATAGGCACTCAACAAGGTGATTGAGTCGTCGCCATGCGAGCGCTTAAGGGGCTGCTCAGGCGCAGACTGCAGATTCAGAATGGCCGATTGGAGCTGGGCGAGTTGGGTGGGCTCGGACTGCGACTGCACTGGATCCACAAATACATCGACGCGACTGAGTTGCTGCGCGTACAGATGAGTCTGGTCAAAGTCACTCAGCTGGTGCAAATAGTCACGGCCCTGTTTGCCCCACGCAGCCAGCAAGCCACTGGCAGAGCCGGCCTGAGCTAATTCTGCAGACATCAGCGCTGGTTTTTTGCGGGCAAGACTGCGCTGCTGCCAGGCGGGCGCGCCTTGAACATCACCCCAGTAGAACTTGCAGGGGTTGAGCACAAACATCATGACCTGACAATGCCTACCCATCGCTGCCAAAGCCTCAACGGTTTGAATCGACAGGGAGGAGATACCAAACACGATGATGCGCTTGGGCAGCGCAGCGCCCAAGGACCTATCCGACAGGGCCGATACAAAGGCCTGGTGCACCCTGGCGCGCGACGCGCCCGTGTGCATCGGGCCCATATCGGCCAACAAATCACGCCACAACTGGGCCTGCCACTGGTGCAAATCTGCCAGTTTTTGTGAACGCGCTTCATCGCTCTTGGGCTGGCTACGCACCTGGTCACGACCAAGTTCCCAATCGGCCAGCCAGTCAGCGCGGTAGCTCTGGTAGCCGTCAAAAACATCAGCTACCTGAAACGCCAGCTGGTAGAGCTTGCGCGCATCCAGTGGTTCGCCCATGTAGCGACGTAGTGCTGCGTAAGCCGGTTTGCGATGCGCCAACTCGGGCAACAGCCGGTACAAGCGCCAGATCAGCGTGGCCTTATCAAAAGGCATACGCCGCGGCACCTTCTGCGCACCCAGCACCTGCCGGTACGCCTGCCACAGATACGCCGAGGGCAATTCCATGCGCGTGGCTGCGCAAATGCCCAAAGACGGGTCACAGGCCAGTCCTTGCTCAAGCCACTGCTTCATGCCATTGCTCTGCACCAGCATGATTTCAGGCTCGAGCACGCCCAGCGGATGGGCTTTGAGAAATTCAATCAACAACTCACGCAAGTCTTCCAGGCGGTTGCCATGGATCACCATGAAACCAGGTTGACGAGACGGGTTCTGATCACGAGGCATAAAAAATTGAGATGTGCTGCTCAGACAGTTTGCCAAAAGCCAAGCTCACCGCACGAGCCTGGCTTCGGCTTGTTGGCAAAGGCCTGGTCCATGCTGCTATTGTGGCCGGAGCCAGCACCGCTCAGGCGATTGGCAAAGCCACGCTCTGATGCGTATGGCGATTGGCTTTTGCTGCTGAAAATTGAGCGCTTGCCACGACAATACCAGCATGCCGCTGACCTTGATCGACACGCTCAACCTCCTGGCCATCTTCACAGCCGGTTTGGTCAGGGGCTACGCGGGTTTTGGCTTTGCGGCCATCAGCATTGGGTTGATTAGCCTGTGGCGCTCGCCCAGCGACCTGGTGCCGATTATTTTTTTGCTTGAGATTCCGGCCAGTCTATTGATGCTGCGCAGCGCCTTGAGGGACTTCAGCTGGGTCTGGATCAAGCCGCTGATTGGCGGCAGCATCATCGGCATACCCATCGGCGTTGGCTTATTGGCCAGCATTTCCACAGCTTGGCTGCAGCTGATGGTGGGCGCGACGATCTGCACCGCTTCTACGCTGGTGCGCCTGGGTTGGCACCCGCAACAGACCGACAGCAAAGGATTTCGCTGGTTGACCGGGCTTGTCAGCGGGGTGCTCAATGGCCTCTCAGCACTTGGCGGCATTGTGTGCGCGGTCATGCTTTATTCGGCCCAGGTTCAACCGAAAGTGTGGCGCGCCACGCTGACCTTGTTGTTTTTGTTTACCGACGTTTACGCGCTGGCGCTGGCTTACTGGAGCGGCCTGATCCAGTCCCATACCTGGTCGACGGCCCTGGTCTGGTCTGTGCCGCTGGCGCTGGGCATTTTTGCCGGATCGCGCGTATTTCACGGCTCTAACCTGGACAAGTTCCGTGACCGTGTGTTCCTGATTCTGATCGGGCTGGGTATTACCGGCTTGGTCAAAGCCGTGTGGACACTGCTAAGCTGAGATAGCGCCTGAGAACGCGCACGCCCAAAACGTGATCGTTGCGCCGGCAGCCGCTGCGCTCACTTTTCGTCGCGCAGGTAGTACCAGTGGTAGAGCATGCGCTGGCCAAAGCGGCGAAACGGTGCAAAGGCCTGCGAGCGCACCAGGTTCATCACATTGGGATATTCCAAGGACGAGTTGTAAATCGGCAAATCGAAAACAGGCTCATTAACGTCCTTGCCAGCCACCCTCTGCGCAACGCGTTTGCCAGCCCAGGTAGAAAACGACACACCGTTGCCCCCGTAGCCCAGGGCGTACCAGATCGACTGGTTTGGGTCGGGCCGGGTGATTCGGGGCATCATGTCATGGCTGACATCGACCCAACCCCACCAGGAGTAGTCGATCTGAATGCCAGCCAGTGGCGGAAATTTGCGCGCAATCGCGTCGGTCAGCAGTTTGAGGTGCACGGGGTTGTGCGCGTCGGCCCCGGTGATCGAGCTGCGGCTGCCCAGCTGTAAGCGGTTGCCTTCCAGCAAGCGGTAGTAAAAACGCAGCGTGCGGGTGTCGGTCAAAAAAGTCTTGGAGACAAAATTGCATGCCTTGAGCTCAGCGTCCGTCAGCACCCGCGTGACCAGCGAGTTCGACAGAATCGGTAGGATTTTGTTTCTCACTTCGCCGTGCAGCTTCTGGCCGGTGTAGCCACCGGTGCACACCACCACGCGCCGTGCTCGCACCACACCGCGCGGGGTACGCAGATGGTGCACGCCCGCATGCGTCTGCCACCCCAGCACAGGGCTGGCTGGGTGAATTTTGACGCCCAGCTCGCGCGCTTTGCGCAGCATGCCAAAAGTGAATTTCAGCGGATGAACGCCCACACCCTCGCGCTCGAGCATGGCGCCGCAGTGCTCGCGCTCGTCACAGTACTGCTCACGCACCTGCTCGGCCGTCAGGATTGGGGTGTTGTAGCCAAACATGCGATCACGCACATCAGCCAGGTTTCGCAAATAGGCCAGTTTTTCTGGCCGATGGGCGAGATAGAGGTGCCCGCCGTCAAACGCTTCACAGTCAATTTGGCGCGTCAGGTCCTTGAAGTTCTCAAAGCCCGTGCGGATCTCGCGATCGAGCCTGATCGCCGTATCAAGCCCGTAGCGCTCAATCCACTGCGAACGCGACAGACGGCCACTGGCGTTTTGCCCCTGCCCCCCGGAGCGACTCGAACAACCCCAGGCCGTCTGGTTGGCCTCCAGCACCACAGCTTTGATCTGATGATCCTGGGCCAAGTACATCGCCGTAGAAACGCCGGTAGAGCCCGAACCAATCACGACCACGTCGGCATCGAGATCACCCTCCAGTGGCCCATCGTCGGCTGGCGGCCTGCCCGCCGAGGCCACCCAGTAACTCGGAGAGTAGTCGCGTCCAATGCCTGGGTTGGCGTCGACCAAGGGGTCATAAGCCGGGTCATACGCATCCAGCACAGTGCCCGACATCACAGAAGCGTCACGTGTGTTCATCAGGTTTCAACGCCTATTTTTTATGCACAGACTCTTATGCAGAGACGATTGCCGGCCTGTCCTTGCGGTAGGCATCCTTGATATGAATCAGGCCATCTTTGAAAGTAAAGATGTCAACGCCATCGGCGTCAAACCGTGCGCCGTCTGATGCGCGTGTGGCCACAAAAGTCCACTCGGAAAAACCGCGGTTACCGGATACCAAATCGACGCCGCGCGAGACCCACTGTGCATCAGGGAAAGCAGCGAACGTCGCCTCAAACGCTTTCTTCACGGCATCACGCCCTCGGATCACGGTGCCTTCACGCGAGTCACCCATGGCCGTGCGGAAGGTGCAGTCAGGCGTCATCATGTCAATCAAGGCTTGGGCGTCATGGCGGTTAAACGCCTGGCCGAAGGCCTTGAGCAAATGTTGCTTTTGAATTTCAGTTGTCATCACACTTCCCTTGTCAGTCGCTTAGGCCTTACCTTTCCATGGCACCACTTTTTTCTCAATCCAGCGCATCAGCAAATCGAACAGATACGCCACCACACCAATGACCACAATTCCCATCACCACAATGTCGGTTCGCAGGAAGTTAGAGGCATTCAAAACCATCTGCCCCAATCCGAGGTTGGCCGCCACCATCTCCGCAGCCACCAAGGTGGTCCAGCCAAAGCCAACGGCGATGCGCATGCCGACCAAAATCTCGGGCAGCGCCGAGGGCACGACCACGTGCCAGATCACTTGCCGGTAGCTCGCACCCATGGAGTACGCCGCGTTGATTTGCTCCTGGGAGGCGCTCTTCATGCCCGATCGGGCTGCCAGCGCCAGCGGCGCGAAGCACGACAAGTAAATCAAAAACACCTTGGGAATCTCGCCAATGCCCAACCAGATGATGATCAGCGGCAAATAGGCCAGTGGCGGCAGCGGGCGGTAGAACTCAATCGGGGGATCAAAAATTCCGCGTGCCCAACGGCTCATGCCCATGGCAATGCCAATAGGCACTGCCGTCACGCAAGCCAACAGGAAAGCCAGGAACACGCGGCTCATGCTCGCCGCAAAGTGATCCCACAAGGGCTGGTCATTGGCCTGCCCCGTCAGGTATTGGTAGAACTGTTCGGCCACTGCCACTGGGCTGGGCAGGAACAAGGGCTTGACCCAACCGGCAGCACTGATGCCAAACCACATGGCGAACAAAACGATCACTGTCACCACGCTGATGACCAGGCTTGGGCCCTCACCAGGCACTTTGAAGCGGCTGGTCTTGAGCTTGGCGCCAGAGGGCGCGGCAGGCACGATCTTGGGCTTGGTGTCTTCAGACATGCTCGGTCTCCCGGTTATGGATCAATGCCAGGATTTCTTCGCGCATGCGAATGAATTCAGGCGACGATTTCACTTGTCGCGCGTTGTGGTGGCTGAGAAACTCTCTGGAAAAAGGCAAGTCGTCATAAGACTTCGTGATGCGCCCAGGACTGGGGCTCATGACGATCAGGCGCGTGGCCAGAAACAAGGCCTCCTCAACAGAATGTGTGATGAAGAAGACCATCTTGTTGGTGCGCTGCCAGGCCTCGAGCAAGATCTCTTGAACCTGCTCACGCGTGAACGCATCCAGCGCGCCCATGGGCTCGTCCATCAACAGCAGCTCGGGGTCATTGGCCAAGGCCCGGGCAATACCCACGCGCTGCTGCATGCCGCCGGAGAGCTCGTAGATCGCGCGGTCACCGTATTTTTCAAGACCGACGAGCGCCAGCTTGTCGTTGGCAATGCGCTCACGCTCAGCCTTGCCCACGCCGCGCAGCTTCAGGCCCAGCGCCACGTTAGAGCGCACCGACAGCCAGGGCATTAGCGTGTGCTTCTGAAACACAACACCCCGGTCGGCTCCCGGGCCGGTTACCGGTTGGCCATCGAGCAAGATTTCGCCCGTCGATGGCGGTAAAAATCCGGCGATGCAATTGAGCAAGGTGGTCTTGCCACAACCGGAAGCCCCCAGGGCGACCACAAAGTCACCGTCTCTCATGGCCAGATTGACTGGCGCCAGAGCCTGCAGGGTGCCGCCTTTGACCTCGTAGTTGACGGTCAGTTCGCGAATATCAAGCGTTGGCATAAGGCATTGCGCTCACAAAAACACAGGTAAAAAAAAGGGCGGCGCTAGAGCCGCCCTGTCTGTACGTCACGCTCGCTGGGTTTTATTTACCCATGGCCTTGTTGACGTAGTAGTTGGTCACGTAAGGGCTGTAGTCTTTTTTGACTTCGGTCACACGACCTTGGTCTTTCAGGAAGTCAGCGGTGTAAGCCAAGGCCTTCACAGCGCCACCACCCAGCCAGGTAGCAGAAGCCTGCTCTTGAGCGGTCGGGAACTTGTAGAGCTTCATCAACTCAGGCACGTCCTTGGCATCAGCACCACTCCACTTGGCAACGGCTTTGCCCTGGGCGGAAGTCGCGGTGTAAGCGCCGGGGTTCTTGCGGTACTCGTCGTCGGCCTTGATCAGCAGCTTGACCATCGTGACCATGAAAGCCTCGTTGGCCTTGGCCCATTTGGCGTTGACCACCAAGCCATCAAAGGTCGGGAAACCCTTGGCACCGATCGTGCCCGAGTCGGCAATGACCTTGCCGTTACCCTTGATTTTGCTCAGCACTGGGTTCCAGATGAAGGTGGCGTCAATATCGCCACGCTCCCAGGCGGCACCGATTTCTGGT
The DNA here is from genome assembly GCA_030833685.1 of Rhodoferax sp. GTDB lineage: Bacteria > Pseudomonadota > Gammaproteobacteria > Burkholderiales > Burkholderiaceae_C > Rhodoferax. Next base: position 8,303 of record JAURGS010000035.1, read on the forward strand.
GGGCGCATGTTCAGGATGTTGACCGACTTGGTGTCAACGCCTTCCATCTTCAGAACGGCCATCAGCTGGTAGTGCGCGGTAGACACGAATGGCGTGGCGACTTTCTTGCCTTTGAGGTCTTTGACGCTGTTAACGCCAGAGCCATTGCGGGCGATCAGCGCCTCGGCTTGCGAGATGTCATCCAGAATCCAGAACAGCTGGATGTCCTGGCCTTGAGTGGCAGCTGCAGTCACAGGGCTGGAGCCCGCCTCACCGACCTGAACGTCACCCGAGGCCATTGCCTTGATCACGTCGCCACCGCCGCCAAACTGGCGCCATTTGATCTTGTAGCCGGTCTGCTTTTCCAGCTCGCCAGACTCCATGACCGTGCGCCACGGCACGAGCATGTCTTGGTAGGCGAAGGTAACTTCCTTGGCCTGAGCAAACGCGGTGCTGCTCAAAACGCTCAACGCCACAGCGCTAAGCAGTTGTCTCTTGTTCAAACGCATACAAATCTCCATTGATGAAAGTGAAACATGGCTCGCGCGCCCCCGCGCTGTAGCTGCATTATTGACACAGACAGGCACCATTCATAGGTCCAGCGGCCAACCTTTGATGGTGCCAGAGCCTAAGGAAAACCCTAAGCCGCAAGCGTATCCGCAGGCGCGAATCACTGCTGGACCCAAAGATTCAGACGTGGGCGCTGTGAAGCGAGAGAAGCGCTGCGCGCAGGATGCGGCCAATCATCTGGCAGTCCTGATAGGTCAGCGTCAAGGCAATGCGCATGTCGCACAAGCCCTGCATCAGGCCCAAAGAGGCCGGTACTGCGGGCTGTTGGCGCAGGTAGTGCCAATGGGTGTAGTTGCTGGTAAAGCCCTGCGCCTGTTCACGTCCGAACCATTTGATGTGCAGGCCGCAGCGATCACAAAACGCCATCACCTGCTCGATCTGTTTCGGTGACAAATCCAGGGTGAACTGAATCGAGCTGGCGACATATTCCTCCTGGGGATCTCGCGCGGGCACAAGCACATGTGGCAGCGCCGACAAAACGGACTCAAGCTGGGCGTACAAACGGTTCCAAGTTCCGGCACGTCGAGGCAACTCAGCCAGTTGCGGTCGAAGCATGGCCGCCGCCGCGTTGGACATGCGCATGCTGAAATTGGGGATCTGATGCTTCCAACGGTCAAACACCTCCATTGGTGGGCGACACAGGTGCTGTGCATAAATCATGTAGCTGCCCGAATACAGGATGGCCTTGGCACAGATGTCATCGTCGTCGGTAACCAGCAACCCACCCTCTCCCGAGTTGATGTGCTTGTAGGTCTGCGTGCTAAAGCACCCAACACGGCCCCATGTGCCGCTGTAACGCCCCGCCCACTTGGCGCCCATGGTGTGCGCGCAGTCTTCAACCAGCGCAATGCCATGCACATCACAAATCGACTTGACCGCCTGCATGTCCGCAATGTGCCCACGCATGTGTGAGATCAGAAAAACCTTGGCACCACTGCTGGCGGCCTTGCGCTCCAGGTCTTGCAGGTCTGGGGTGTAGGCCGCCGTGGTCTCCACCAGAACCGGGTCAGCGCCGGCATGCGCGATCGCACCCGGCACCGGCGCCAGGGTGAAGGTGCTGGTGAGCACCTTGTCGCCGGGTTCAACACCCAAAGTCTTGAGCGCCACAAACATGGCCGCGCCGCAAGAACTCAGCGCCACGCAGTACTTGCTGCCAACATAAGCGGCGTATTCTTGCTCCAGCAACGAGGGTTCGGGCAACTGGCCCTTGATTTCGCCGTAGCGGTGCAGCCGGCCGTCTTGCATCAGCTCAGTGGCACGCGCAATCCCCGCTGCGGGTATGGGCTCAGGTTGGCTCAGGTCGATATCAAAGCGCAGCACGCCTTGCTCATCCACAGCGGGTGCGGCTTGAAGGTGCGCTTCAGCCATGGCGCGCGTGTCCCCCCAAAGTTCCAAGCTCAAAGGCCTCGTTGGGGTAGTATTTTTTCAGGCGGATGTCGCCGGTCAGTGCATGCCCTTCCATGCCCTCAAGCCTGGAAATGCGTGCCGCTACCTGCCCCACAGCGCGGGACGCGTCGCGTGTCAAACGCTGCCAGGTTACGGTCTTGATGAACTTACCTACCGACAAGCCACCCGAATAACGTGCAGCGCCACGCGTGGGCAGGATGTGATTGGTGCCGCTGCATTTATCGCCGTAGGCCACCGTGGTCTCCTCGCCTAAAAACAAAGATCCGTAGTTGCTCAGGTTCTGCAGCCACCAGTCCAAGTCTTTGGCCATGACCTGCAGGTGTTCACAAGCATAGCGGTCACTGACTTCAACCGCTTGCTCACGGCTGTCCACCACCACAATCTCGGCATAGTCGCGCCAGGCCGCCGTGGCTGCTACGCGAGCCAAATCAGGCAAGGCGGCAATCACATCCGGTGCGCGTCGCAGTACTTCCTGGCCCAGCGCTTCAGAGGTGGTGATGAGCCACACGGGTGAATCGGGCCCGTGCTCGGCCTGACCAATCAAGTCCATGGTGACGATGGCCGGGTCAGCCGTCTCATCGGCAATCACGGCCGACTCAGTTGGGCCGGCAATCACATCGATACCCACCTGGCCAAACAGCATACGCTTGGCCTCGGCCACAAATCGATTGCCAGGACCGACGATGATGTCAGCCGGCTTACCGGTGAACAAACCGTTGGCCAGCGCGGCGACGGCCTGCACGCCACCGAGCGCCAGCACGGTACTGGCGCCACACAATTGCATGGCGTAGAGGATGGCAGGGTGAATGCCCGCATCGCGACTGGCGGGCGTGGCCGCCACAATGTTTTTGACACCAGCCACCGAAGCGGTTCCGACGCTCATGATGGCGCTGGCGGCGTGCGCATAGCGACCGCCAGGCACATAGCAGCCTGCCGTCTGACAGGGGATCAGCCTCTGCCCCACTAAAAGGCCCGGCATCAGTTCGGTCTGAAACTCCTGCATCGAATCTTTTTGGTGACGGGCGAACGCTTGCACACGGTCTCGGGCAAACCGAATGTCGTCTTTGACCCCAGCGCTGAGCGACTTCTCGGCTTTGGCAAACGCCTCTGGGCCCACCACGATCTCGCCACCCCAACCATCGAGGTCTTTGGCGTACTGCCGCGCTGCATCCTCTTTGCCCAGCGCAATGGCGTCGAGCATCTGGCGCACGGTTGCCGCGGTGGAAGTGTCAATCGCCTGCTGAGGCGGGTTGGCTTTTTTGATGTAGTGCATGACAAAGCGCTTTCGAAAAAAATACTGCGAACCCCAGCCGCACCAGGGCAAATTCAAAACCCAACATCCTAATCGCCAATCAAGGTCCGACAAAGTGCCAGATCGGAACTTTTGTAGAGCCAGCACCTCAGGCTTGTTTGCGCCGCACCATGCCCGCGTTTGGGCCAGCCGGGGTGAATCACCGGCGCCGTGCTGAAACCCGCCAACCGAATCAGTGGCCTCGGTCGCTGGCCAAGGACCGGTAGGCCTGCGCTAAAGCCAGGATGCCGGGCTCAATCTGGTTGGCCGCAATGGAAGACAAGCGCAGGCGAAAAAATGGACAGGGGTAAGGCTGCTTGCCAAAAAAAACATCGCCCGATTCGATCAAGACCCCCAGCTGCCGGCACTTGGCAGCGAGCTCTGCAGCATCGACCCAGGCAGGCGTGCGCACCCAGATCGACGCCCCGCCAGCAGGCATGGTGAATTCGAATTCGGGCAGGCAATCGCCCAAGGCCTTGGTCGCGATCTGAAGGCGCTCGCCCATGGCTGCATTCACACGCCGGGTTAAGGATTCGTGGTGCCCAAGGCTCAGGAACAAGGCATACACGTGCTGCAAGAAAGCGCTGGGATGGCGCAACATCGAGTGCCGAATGGCACGCAGCTCACGAATCAAGGCCTGCGGTGCCACGATAAAGCCCAGGCGCAGCGCTGGCGAGAGCGACTTGGAGACTGAGCCCACATAAATCACCCGACCGCCACGGTCCATGCTTTTAAGCGCGGGCACGGGCTCCCCGGCGTACAAGTTCTCAGCCTCGTAGTCGTCTTCGATCAGCACAAAATCTTGAGTCCGGGCCAAGTGCAGCAGCTCGCGGCGACGCTCAAGGCTTAAGGTCACCGTGGTCGGGCTTTGGTGCGAAGGCGTCACAAACAAGTAGTCAAGCTCAGGCAAGTTTTCCAGCACCAGGCCTTCACTGTCCACAGGCACCTCAACAAAACGCGGCTCACGCAGCGAGAAACTGTTTCGCGCATGCACATGACCGGGCTCCTCCAGGCCAACCCGGGTGCTTTGCTTGAACAGGGTCTCCGCAATCAGGTAATACGCCTGCTGGGCACCGATGGTGATCATGATCTCCTCATCCAGCGCAAACACGCCACGGCTGGGAAGAACCCTTTTGCGGATCTGCTCGATCAGCTCGGCCACATCATCGGTCTCAAAATCTGGCGTCCAGCGCGCCAGTTGCGAGCGCGCCAGCGTGCGAACGCAACATTCCCGAAAGTCCTCTGCTGGAAAGATCTCGGGGTCGTAAGTGCCGTAGACAAAGGGGTAGCGGTAATCGCTCCAGCGCTCGGGCTTGTGCAAGGTGCGCAGTTTGGTCTGTGATCGAACCACGCGCGCAGCCCAGTCCGGTGGTGAGCTACCGCTGCCCGCCAAAGGATCCGATGCTCTGACTGGCCGAGGCTGGGCCTGGGCCGCCACAAAAATGCCCGTTCTTGGGCGCGACTCCAGAAACCCCTCATCCACCAGGTGCTGGTAAGCCAGCGTGACCGTGTTGCGGCTAATCGACAGCGCAGCTGCCAAGTCGCGCGAAGACGGAATCATGGTTCCAGCGGGCAACAAGCCGCCCAAAATCGCGTCGACCACCACACGACGCAGGCGCGCCTGCAGCGGCAGGCCCGACAGGGCGGTATCGGCCATCATGTGCGCCCATGGGATGGATAAGGCAGAAGCTGTCATGCAGAAACCAAAAAAATCTAAGCGGTATGCCAAGCGGCGCACAAATCCACACGCCAGTTAGCGCTGGTAATTGTGCAGCAGTAACTTGGCCACGCGGCCACTGAGCACAGATTGTGAAACAGTGCACCACTTGCTCGGAGCCAGACCGCAGAGCACCCCTCAAAAACCGGTATATTCAATCAAATCAACTAGATGAATTTATCGGAAAAGCCTACAATCGGCCTGACGTCAACCCAACCGGAGACCACCGTGCAGACCAACTCCGATGAAGCCAGCCCGATGGGTGGAACCCACTTGTACAAACACATCGAGCAGGAACTGACCCAATCCATTCATCAAGGGCAATACAAGCCTGGTGACGCCCTGCCCGCGGAGAAATTTTTGGCACAGCACTTCGGGGTAAGCATTGGCACCTTGCGCAAGGCCGTCGACAGTCTTGTGGGGCGCGGCGTATTGCTGCGCCAGCAAGGGCGCGGCACGTTTGTGGCCAGACACAACAAAGACCGCTACCTATTTGCGTACTTTCACGTGGTGCGACAAGACGGTGTCAAAACCTACCCGCTGTTAGAGCTGGCTTTGTTCACCCGCACCAAGGCCGACAAACAAATTGCCAGGCGACTGGCCATGAAGGTGGGCAGCAAAGTCTTCAAGCTCATCAACATCTTGCACCTGCATGGACGCCGTGTGGTCATTGACGAGATTTATCTCCCCGAGAAGCTTTTCCCTGATCTGAGCGAACAGGTGGTGCGCGAGCGGCCCAACACGCTTTACCAGCTGTACCAGGAGCGTTTCGGCTTGACGGTAGTCAGGGCCGAGGAGCGCCTGCGCGCAGTCAGGGCTGATGCCTTTCAGGCCAGCACGCTTGGCCTGCCGCCTGGAGAGCCTTTGTTGCAAGTGATTCGCGTTGCGCAGTCGTTCAATAACCAGCCCGTCGAATTGCGCTACTCATTCGTCAACACACTGGACTACGAGTACTTCGCCGAACTTACACCCACCAGCTAGCAGCGCCGGCCAGCGTTGATCGACAGGCTGGCCCTATGCAACCGGCCTTGGTGCTTCAGCGCGTTCGTCTTGTTTGATCATGTCTGCTGCTTTTTCAGCCATCATGATCACCGGCGCATTGGTGTTGCCGGAGACCAGTGTGGGCATGGCCGAGCAGTCCACCACACGCAGACCCTGCAAGCCATGTACGCGCAGCCGGGCATCGACCACCGCCATCGCATCCACGCCCATCTTGCAGGTACCGCTGGGGTGAAAAATAGTTGCACCGCTGTCTCGGCAAAAATTCAGCAAGTCTTCGTCGCTGGCGTGTTGCAGGCCGGGCTTGAGCTCGGTCTCGGTGTAGTCTGCCATGGCAGGCGTCTGCGACAGCTTTCGCGCAAAGCGGATCGACTCGATTGCACAGCGGCGGTCGAGCTCAGTGCTCAGGTAGTTGGCTTTCATGCTTGGCGCAAGCAAGGTATCAGGCGTGGTGATGTGCACCGAGCCGCGAGACTCGGGACGCAACTGACACACGCTAAAGGTAAAGCCAGGAAAGTCATGCGGCTTGGCCCCTGCCATATCAGCCGAGAGCGTGGCAAAGTGAAACTGGATGTCTGGGCGCGTATCGGTGTCGCCTGGTGCACGCAAGACTTTGGTAAACAGGCCACCTTGGTTGATACCCACGCCCAGCGGTCCGCCACCGGTGAACAGCCACTGCGCGCCGATCTTGGCTGAACGCCAGATGCTGCGCAAATCATCGTTGGTGGTGATCGGCTTTTTGCAGCGAAACAGCAAACGAAACTGAAGATGGTCTTGCAAGTTTTCGCCAACACCGGGCAAGTCATGGACCACAGGAATACCCAAATTTTGCAAACGCTCGGCCTGGCCTACACCAGAGCCTTCGAGCAACTGCGGGCTTTGAATGGCACCGGCCGAGAGGATCACTTCGCGTCGCGCCATGATGCGAAGCGCTTGGCCGTCGCGCACGGCCAACACGCCAACAGCGCGCTTGCCTTCAAACAGCACCCGCGTTACCTGCGTGTTGGTCAGGACACTCAGATTTTTGCGCCCACGTGCAGGCTTGAGGTACGCCACTGCGGTGCTAGAGCGCCAACCCCGCTTGGTAAACAGTTGGTAGTAACCCACGCCTTCTTGCCGGCCATCGTTAAAGTCTTCGTTGCGTGGGACGCCCAGACTGTTGGCGCCAGCGATGATGGCTTCCATCAGTTCGTGGCGGCTGGTAATGTCCGAACAAGACACCGGGCCGTCTCCACCGTGGGTGGCAGACGCGCCCCTGGAGTTGCGCTCGAGCTTTTTAAAGTACGGTAGCACCTCATCCCAAGACCAACCCTGGCAGCCTTGGGTCA
>JAURGS010000360.1 GCA_030833685.1 Rhodoferax sp.
TTACCGACTGGAGGGCGCGAGAAGTGCCCACTGCTTCAATATGCGTCTGTTCATTACTGAAATGAACCGCTTCAACGACTACCCTGACAATTTTCTCGGTGGTTGTACTACCGCCTGCGGTTTCATCGGCACACCCGCCCAGTGCTGCCAGAAGCGGGCCTTCGCCAGCACCAAGGCCAGCGTTGTCTCGGCCCCCTGTATGGCCCGCAGCATACAGGCCAGGAACCATTCCAACCAGGCGGTGACATCCATGTTGTCCTTTTGCGTGGCTTCCAGGCGGTCGTAGTAATCCTTGCGCTCGTGCTGAATCTGGGCTGACACGCTGTAGAAGCGCTGCGCCGACTGTTCTGCGCGGGCCAGCGCCATATCACCCACGGCACGTGCAATACGACCATTGCCATCCTCAAAGGGATGAATGGTCACGAACCACAGGTGGGCCAGACCTGCCTTGATCACCGGGTCGTCTTGTTGATCCACATTGAACCAGTTCAGGAAGTCGCCCATCTCGGCATCCAGCGCATGAGCTGGCGGTGCTTCGTAGTGAACCCTCTGGCGATGAACGGGCCCTGAGACCACTTGCATCGGGCCCTGGGCATCGTCTCGCCATTGGCCGACACGGATTTTGCTGAGACTGCTGTATCCTGTGGGAAACATGGCCGCATGCCAACCAAAAAGGCGCTCTGCACTCAGGAGGGTGCTGTGTCGCTGGGTAGCATCGAGCACCATGTCCACCATGCCATCGACATGCCGCTCGGCCGGTGCCAAGGCACCAATGTCCACACCAAGGCGGCGGGCGATGGACGACCGCACCGAGTCAGGGTTGAGTTTCTCACCTTCGATTTCGCTGGTCTTGAGCACATCCTCGGTCAGCACACGCAGGGTCGCCTGATCTCGCACATCCAGCCCCAGGTCGTGCATACGGCCTAGCAGGTGACCCTGCGCCATGTGGACCTTAATCAACAACGGTGTCAACCGCTTATGGTCATAAACCCAATGCGGCCAGTTGTTTTGCTGCCAGACATACTGTTTATCATCGCTTTTCATGCGGTGATTGTGGGCGGTTTTTGCTGCAGCGTCAAGACAATCTCCGCATTTCTTGCGTCTTTAGAGGAATGAATTCACCGCACCGGGCCACCGCGCACTTTGAAGTCGCCTATTGAATGCGTGCCAAAGGCGAATTCAGAAACAAAAAGGCCGACGCAGGACAGTCGGCCTTGAATAGTGGTGGAGAGGAGGAGGATCGAACTCCCGACCTTCGCATTGCGAACGCGACGCTCTCCCAGCTGAGCT
>JAURGS010000361.1 GCA_030833685.1 Rhodoferax sp.
TTCATCGACTACCAGTACCAGACGCCCGAGTTCGCCATGCCGCAGTACTTCGTGCAGCTGCTCAAATATCACATGTCCTGGCACCTGGCCATGCCCATCACCGAACAGATGGACAAGGCTCAGTACTGGCAGGGCATCGCTGTCGGCGGTGGCAACGAGAACGGTCGCGGCGGTTATTTCCGCACAGCGGCCAACATCGACGGCCAGAACCAGCCGACCCGTGTCATTGAGGACTACAGCCTGATCGCTGTGAGGAACTGATCATGGCGCGGTTCACCAGCATCATGACCAACTTCAGCACGGGCGAACTCGACCCGTTGCTGCGTTCGCGTGTTGACCTCGACCAGTACAACAACGCGCTGGCCAAGGCGACCAACGTCCTGATCCAGCCGCAGGGTGGCCTTCGCCGCCGCCCCGGCACCAAGCACATCCTCGAGCTGCCCAACACTAGCACCGAGTCTGCCGGCAATGGCGTGCGCATGGTGCCGTTCCAGTTCAGCGTGGACGACAGCTACATGCTGGTCTTCACCCATCAGCGCATGTACGTCATCAAGAACGGCGCTCTGGTGACGGCCATCAACGGTGGCGCGAACAACTACCTGGCCACCAGTATCACCTCGGCCATGGTCGACGATATGTGTTGGACCCAGTCTGCCGACACCCTGATCGTGGTGCATCCCGATCTGCAGCCGCTGCGCATCACGCGCACGACCGACTCGGCCTGGACGGCCACGGCCATCACGTTCGACTCGATCCCAAAATACGCCTTCAACCTGCAGACGTTTGCGCCTGTGGCGACCATCACGCCCAGCGCTGTGTCGGGCAACATCACGCTGACCGTCTCGGCCTACACTGGCGACACCGGCAACTTGCAGGCAGCGACCACCACCACGGTGACGCTGAAGTCTGCGGCCAGCAGCACAGACAACATTTATGCTGGTTTGTGTGTCCGCATGACGACCGGAGCGCAGGTAAACAAAGCCCGCAAGATTGTGTCGTACAACGGCACGACCAAGGTGGCCACGATTTTCCCGGCATGGGAGACAGCGCCATTGGCTGGAGACAGCTACAAGGTGGTGCCCTTTGCGCTTGAGTCCGTTGACCA
>JAURGS010000362.1 GCA_030833685.1 Rhodoferax sp.
AGACAGGTAATCAGAACGACAGAGTCTACGAGGAAGTTAGTTGTGCAGCTGCCAAGCTCGCCGTTGGTCTGCCGACCGATATGAGTCTGCTTGGGGAGGAAACCACTGGTGACCCTTACAGAACGTCGAGCGGCTGGTATTGGATTGGTACGAACAACAACGCGTTCTACCGCAATACCAACAGCGGAAGTTCCGAAACGATTCGATATCAATATGACGTTGTGCGGGAACGCAATCGTTTCTCGTCCGACAAAGGCACGCAGGTTACTGGAAACCAGCTGTCCCGAACTCTGACTTGGGCCCAGATGGTGGGCAAAGAAGCCGTCGGATCACAGGCCTTGTGCTCGGCGTTTGCAGGTGCTTGGCCGTACCGCAGTGCTTATGTCATCATGATTGACATGAATGGCAGGATGATCAAAGAGACCAGAGAAGTGCATGGAGATTTTCCTGCGGTTTCGGACGTCAGCGACGGATCGCTGGTACTTGCGCAGCGTTACACCACAACTGCCAATCTGCAAAGTGCGCTTGACCTGTGGTACAACCCTACGCGGCTTGGCTCGAACAGTGTGCCATCGATTCGTTATCTGGACGTTACACGCCCCGCCACATTCACGGATTCCTTGCTCCTGGCAATGAATTTTGATGTCAGCGATTACGACCTGGATTGGACGATCCCTGTTGACGGAACCGGGTACGCTTGGGATCCAACTGGCAATAAGTGGCACGGTCAGCCTGCCGTTATTCAGCCTGCGTACATCAAAGCCAGCGCGAGCGCCACGTCCTGCACCAAGAAAGTTTGGTAAGCCCGCACATTGCGTATTGGCATTCAAAAGGGGGCTATGGCCCCCTTTTTTATGCGCATGGTGGTGTACTCCGCTGTGGTTGGATGAGTCGGCCTAACCTGCGCCGATTAGCTTAGGCGCTTCAGCTGATGCTTAGCCTGGGTCAAAACCCCACCGCTTGGCCGTCACGGCGCGCGTCACTGGCTGCGACGTAACCGTCTTGCATGTCATCGGACAGGCGCCAGATGAACTGGCCGCTGCCAAAGTCCATGTAGGCATCGGGCACCACCTC
>JAURGS010000363.1:0-558 GCA_030833685.1 Rhodoferax sp.
GATCTACAGCGCGTCTGACGAACAGCTCTTAATGACGCGGCTCTGGCAGCCGCGCATCAAAGACGACCCGGAAGCGTTTGTAAACTTTGCGTTTCCGTGGGGGCAGCACGGCACGCCACTTGCCAACTACAAAGGCCCGCGCAAGTGGCAGCGTCAGGTGTTGCGGAAGATTACGCAGCACATCAAAGACAACGGCGGTCGGGTCGACTATAACGTCTTCCGGCTGGCGGTCGCATCCGGCCGCGGGATTGGTAAGTCCGCGCTAGTGTCATGGCTCGTGCTGTGGATGCTCTCGACGCGCATAGGCTCGACGACGATTGTGTCGGCCAACAGTGAGGCGCAGCTCCGGTCAATCACCTGGTCGGAGATTACCAAGTGGCTGGCGATGATGATCAACAGCCATTGGTTTGAGATCAGCGCGACCAAGGTCGCGCCGGCTAAATGGCTGGCAGAGATCGTCGAGCGGGACTTGAAGAAAGGCACGCGCTTCTGGTCGATCGAGGGACGCCTGTGGTCGGAAGAAAATCCGGACGCTTACGCCGGTCTACACAACTTGGA
>JAURGS010000363.1:568-946 GCA_030833685.1 Rhodoferax sp.
TGGACGGCGTGTGTCTGATCTTTGATGAGGCGTCAGGTATTCCAGACTCGATCTGGCAGGTGGCCGCCGGCTTCTTCACAGAAAACACGCCGCACAGGTTTTGGTTTGCCTTCTCCAACCCGCGCCGCAACCAAGGCTACTTCTTTGAGTGCTTCAACTCAAAGCGCGACTTTTGGTCGACAGAAAACATCGACGCCCGCGACGTCGAGGACACTGACAAACAGGTTTACGAGCAGATCATCGCGGAGTACGGCGAGGACTCGATACAGGCCAAGGTCGAGGTGTACGGGGAATTTCCCAGCGCGGGCGACGACCAGTTCATCGGACCCGCGCTGGTCGATCAGGCGTTTGCCCGACCCAAGCACAAAGACGAGACAG
>JAURGS010000364.1 GCA_030833685.1 Rhodoferax sp.
GAGGTGGTGCCCGATGCCTACATGGACTTTGGCAGCGGCCAGTTCATCTGGCGCCTGTCCGATGACATGCAAGACGGCTACGTCGCGGCCAGCGACGCGCGCCGCGACGGCCAAGCGGTGGGGTACTAGATCGGATCTGCGGCGTCCCCGCGGTCCTTTTGCTCCGCCGCGTCGCTGAGCACAGGCTCAGGTCTCGGCCGACGCACAGCTGGCTGGGCTATCAGCTGCAAATAGAAAGACGGCAAGCCCTCTTGCGCTATGGCATCCACGCGTCTGAGCAAATCACCCAGATGCACCGCTTGCGCCTGTTCAGCGTTGGCACCTACTTGACAATCAAAGTCCCAGAAGTCAGCATGCGCTGGCACAGCCTTTCGGCGCTCGCGGCGCAGGTACTGGCGGATTTCATGTTTGATCGCATCCAACACCCGATCAGGATGCTTGTTGGCTCGGGTCAGTTGAAAGGTTTTTTTCACTTTGTCCTTTGATGAGAAATAAGCGCGCCGTTTAGCGCGGTGTCAGGTAATTGGGGTCGGGCCTGTAGCGGCAAGGCGGTTTTGTAGCGCACCTGTTTAAGCGCAAAACTGGAGCGAATTTTTTCGACCTCGGGCATCGGTGAGAGCTGCTCAAGAATAAAGCGCTCCAGCGCGGCCATGTCGGGCACAGCCACACGGATCAGGTAGTCGGCGTCACCCGTCATCAGGTAACACTCCATCACCTCGTCGCGGGCACAAACCCGGGCCTCAAATGCTTCAAGCGCGGCGCGCGTTTGCTGCTTAAGGCTGATCGATATAAACACATTCAGGTGCAAACCCAACTGCACCGCATCAAGCAAGGCCACGTACTGACGAATGATGCCTGCCGCGGTAAGCGCCTTAACCCGGGCCAG
>JAURGS010000365.1 GCA_030833685.1 Rhodoferax sp.
TCCGTCATTTCAGTTTGCTCATGTGTTTTTGCTCCTTAATTTGGCTTCAATGGCTCGGGCAAATTCATTCAAAGGTAGGTATGTCTCGCCTTCAGTGTCTGCCAATGATTGTGACCACAAACGAGAAATCTCCTCATCCGTCAGCGGCTTGCGCTGTGGTGGGGTGGTGTAGAGGGGCACTTCGTAACGGATCGGATAGTCAGGCCGATCTTTACCCCAAGACACATGGGCGTAACTGCCGAGCATCGTGGCCCACGCCACAGGCTCCTGCTCTGGCTGTGCCAAGGCTTCTTTGATGGCGGTTACAGCAGGGTCAAGATAAACACAACCATGCTCATGGTGTGTCAAATGCAATTCCAACGCCTCCAGCGCCAGCTTCAATGCTTCTCGTTCAGTCATGCTTGTCCCCTTGCTCGGATGGCTTTCAAAACCCGATCACTTAGTGCTTTATCTGCGCCAAGTAATGCAAGACCAGCCGTATTGGCACACGCCTCACGCTCCTCGGCAACGACCCGCTCAACAAGGGTCATCAGGTGCTGAGTACTACAGTGCCACGACTTGTACTCACGATTTTGATCTATGGCCTCATGCAACATAAAGGCTACTTGTTCTGCGTTGTATTTCATGACTGCCCCCTTAACTTCAAGCCGCGCTCATTTAAACGCTCAATGATTTCTCTTAGGCTTTTGCGTCCTAAATTTGGAGTTTTTAGCAATCGTTGCTCGGTGCACCCAAGTAACTGCGTGATGGTGTAAATCTCTTCTGCTTTCAAGCAATGCTCAGACCGAACAGTTAGCCCAAGGGCTTCAATCCCATCAAAAACAACAGCCTCAGCCATTGCCCATTTATTCAAGATTTCCTGTCTGCG
>JAURGS010000366.1:0-326 GCA_030833685.1 Rhodoferax sp.
CGCCACATAATTAATTTTTAGTAAAATTTTCTTCATATGATTTAATAATAAATTTTTGTGGTTTTGGTTCTATTAGTGTATATTCAATATTATTATGAGTTGCGTATTCAATTGCTTTTTCTTTTGATGAAAATTTAAGTTTAATTTCGCCTAAAGTATCACGGCTAGACTCCCACCCCATTAATGAATTTACATTAGAGTCCTCTGTAAAATATTCTAAAACCCATTTTTTTTCTTTAGCCCTACCCGACTGCATCGCATTTTTTGTAGGAACATAAATTTTAGCTCTTTTTTTCATAAATGGTCGGGGCGGCAGGATTTGAACC
>JAURGS010000366.1:335-866 GCA_030833685.1 Rhodoferax sp.
AACCTGCGACCCTCTGGTCCCAAACCAGATGCGCTACCAGGCTGCGCTACGCCCCGATTGAATGTTTATATAGGTTAATTAAGGGTTTTTGGCAATTGAAACATTCTTGTTGTATATATTGATTGTAATATTACTTATTTGTTTAAATGAAAAAAATTGGAATTTTAACTAGCGGTGGTGATTGTGGTGGGCTTAATGCCGCCATTAGATCAATTTTTTTTAGAGCCAAAAATAAATATGGAATGACTGTTTTTGGTATTAAGAATGGTACTACAGGTCTAGTTCAAAGGCCACTCGATTTCATAGAATTAAATCAAAAAACATTTTCAGGCTATTTATTAAAACAAGGTGGGACTTTCTTGGGCACTACAAACAAAGGAAGTTTAAAAGCAAAAGATAAAATTGTTGATCAAGAAAAATTGTTGATAGATGGTTATCATCAATTAGGATTGGACGGCCTAATTATTATCGGTGGTGATGGAAGTATGAATATTTTACAAAAAATTGCTAAAAATGGTAATCTTAAAATTG
>JAURGS010000367.1:0-422 GCA_030833685.1 Rhodoferax sp.
AGTAAAATGTAATTTATTTAAATATTCTACGGAGTAGTTTTTTCCTTCAAAATAAAAAAACAAACTTATTAAGACAATAGCCCAAATGCCAAATACAGCCTCTACTTCTCCTAATATGTGAAACAATTTGGAGTGTCTTGGATACTTATGAGCTAGGTTGATAAAATATTTTACAGAGAAAGTATGCAAAACAGCGATACTAAAAACAACGGATGCTATAATTTCTGGCAATACGGGATTCATAACAAAATGACTTATACAAGATTAAGATTTTATTTTCCAAGCTTAAATAGGCTTATATTAGTTATATTTAACTTCTATTTTAATAAATTTTAATGTAATTACAGCTAAATTATAGCGTCGGGGCATAGCGCAGCCTGGTAGCGCATCTGGTTTGGGACCAGAGGGTCGTGGGTTGGGAT
>JAURGS010000367.1:432-864 GCA_030833685.1 Rhodoferax sp.
GAGGGTCGTAAGTTCGAATCTTACTGCCCCGACCATAATATTTATGAAAAAAGCCAAAATATACGTTCCATCTAAAACTGCCATGCAATCTGGTCAATCCAAGAATCAAGCATGGGTTTTAGAATTTGTAAGAGAAGATCTGCAAAAAGATTTTGTGATGGGGTGGAACTCATCTATTGATACAAACAAACAAGTAAAAATTTTTTTTGATAGCAAAGAAGATGCAATTAAATATGCCAATAAAAACAATATTTTTTTTGATCTTATAGAACCCAAAAAAAGGAAAATTATTTTAAAATCCTACGCTGATAATTTCATAAAGCATTAAATGCTAAAAAGTTTTTTTCTTAAAAAAAAATGGTTATTATGGTCCTGGGGTGGAAGCCTTCTTTTAACTTTTTCTTTACTTGTACAGGTAACAATAACTGTTCA
>JAURGS010000368.1 GCA_030833685.1 Rhodoferax sp.
CATTGGCATCGGGGACGAGCGGCGACTTTTGAGGTGGCCCCCCCACAAAAACGACTGAAGCGAGTCGTAGAAATTTCTCTCAGAGACTTTCTGCGTGCAGAGGCCAGAGTTTTTGGGCTGCCAGATCATTCGGCCGGTCAAGCCAGATGAATATGACTCAGCTAAGTTTTACCGCCCTGGGGCATTTTCGGTCCGGGAAAACGACAGGTCAGAGTCACAACCCCATCTTTAAATGCTACCGACAAAGAGGCGCCATGGGCGATGGCGATCTCTTGACAAATGCTCAAGCCCAGGCCATGGCCATCGGCGTCGAGTAGCCGAGAATTCTGGCCCCGGTAAAAGCGCTCGAACATCCGGTCTGTGAATTGGGAGCCATCGCCCACTGTTGGATTACTTATTTGCAAGCAGATCTCTTGATTCTCGACGGTGAGCGCCACAGTGACCCAGCCCTCAGGCAAGTTGTACTTAATCGCATTGCCAACCAAATTGGAGATCAGTTGCTTAATCAGTTGTGGTTCAAAGCTTAAAAAGATATTGGGTTGAATTTGTTTCACGATCTGGATCGTGCTGTTAAAACTCTCGATGTCCGCTAGGTATTGCGAGACCATGGCGGAGAAGTTGATGTTCCTCATAGTCGTCATCAACTTGTTATCGTCCGCTTTTTGAAGAAGCAAAAGTTTGTTGATGATTTCAATCAGCTCTTCAACTTCTTCGCTCATTGAAGCGAGTTTTTCCTGCTCCGGGGAGCCTGTTTTTAAGTCGCCCATGAGGAGCTCAGTGTTGCCTCTCAAGACGGTCAATGGCGTGCGCAGCTCATGAGAAGCGTGGGATATAAAACGCCTTGAT
>JAURGS010000369.1 GCA_030833685.1 Rhodoferax sp.
GACGTTTTGGTGTCCGACATTCGCATGCCTGGCATTGACGGGATTGAGCTGTTACACCAAGTTCACCAGCGCTCTCCCGACCTGCCAGTGATCATTATGACCGCGCACTCAGACCTCGATGCAGCGGTGAATGCTTATCAAAAAGGGGCTTTTGAGTATCTACCTAAGCCGTTTGATATTGATGAGACACTGACTCTAGTAGAGCGAGCCATCGCACACAGCCAAGAGCAAAAGCGAGAACAAGCCAGCGAAGTAGCCGAAGAGACCAACGCACCAGAAATCATCGGTGAAGCACCGGCAATGCAGGAAGTTTTCCGAGCTATTGGCCGTTTGTCTCGTTCATCCATTTCGGTTCTTATTAATGGTGAATCGGGGACTGGTAAAGAATTAGTCGCGCACGCGCTGCATCGTCACAGCCCAAGAGCTAAAAAGCCATTCATTGCATTAAACATGGCGGCAATCCCTAAAGACTTGATCGAATCAGAGCTGTTTGGCCACGAGAAAGGCGCCTTTACTGGCGCTAACAGTGTTCGCCAAGGACGATTCGAACAAGCCAACGGCGGCACTCTGTTTCTTGATGAAATAGGCGATATGCCACTCGATATTCAGACTCGACTACTGCGCGTGCTTTCTGATGGTCAATTTTATCGTGTCGGTGGGCATTCTGCGGTTAAGGTTGATGTTCGTATCGTTGCAGCAACCCACCAAGATCTTGAGCGCTTGGTGCATGACGGTGGTTTCCGTGAAGACCTTTTCCATCGACTGAACGTTATCCGAATCCATATTCCGGCACTGCGCGAACGTAAACAGGACATTGAAAAACTGA
>JAURGS010000036.1 GCA_030833685.1 Rhodoferax sp.
CCAAGGGGATTTCCCCAAAGACGGTAATTGCGATGGTCAGGGGTCCGCGCGTGGTGTCGCCACCTACGAGCTCGCAGTGGTGTGCATCGGCCAGCGCAAAAAGCCCCTTGGCGAAAGCCTCCAGCCAGACGTCGTCGGCTTTTGAGAGGGAAAGCGCAAGCGTGAAGGCCAAAGGCTGTGCGCCACATGCTGCCAGGTCGCTGAGGTTGACAGCCAGAGACTTGTAACCCAGAGTGAAGGGATCCACGGTCGGGAAAAAGTGCTGACCCTCGACCAGGAGGTCGGTGGATACCGCCAGTTGATGCCCCGCACGAGGCGTGATCAACGCACAGTCGTCGCCAACACCTAAATCAGCACGGGCGATGGGTCGGGTGAAGTGGCGCCTGATCAGTTCAAACTCGCCCATGGCCAGAAGTCAACTTATTCAGTGCAGCGTGCGCTGGCCACCACTGTCGCTTAGTGCATCGAGAACAAACATCGGGATGTCAGCCTCAAAGCGCTCACCATCGTCGGCCACAAAAAAGTATTGACCGTGCATGGTCCCTGTGGGTGTTCTCAGGCGGGTGCCGCTGGTGTACTCAAAGCTCTCTCCAGGTTTGAGCAGCGGCTGTTGGCCAATAACACCAAGACCGCGAACTTTCTCGGTATGGCCTTGTGCATCGTTGACATTCCAGCTGCGCGAAATCAGCTGCGCCGCAACCGACCCCGTGTTTTGAATCACGACATGGTAGGCAAAGGTGTACAGACCATGCTCCGGCCGGGATTGTTCGGGCAGGTAGTGCGGCGTGACCCGCACGGTGATCTTGTAACGCTTGTCTGTCATGGTTGGGCGGGTTTTCTGGGCAACGCTAAAACCAGAGCAGCCGGGCTACTAACGGTCTGACCAAGATGCGCTGTGTGTGCCGAGACAGACTGCAACACCAGGCCATCAGCGACGGTGTCCCCGACGCGGTAGGGCTTGGCAGGCTTGCCATTGTGCTGAATCAGAGCGCTGCCTTGTCCCTTGGTGCCCATGCGGATGACCCCGGCCAGTCGCAAAGGCGGGAGGTTTGCCGTTGGCGTGCTGACGCCAGAGAGGGCGACAACCTGAGGATCCCCAGCCAACAAGCTCTGCAAAGCGGCGCCGTTGTCTGAAGGTGATGCCGCCGCCAGCCCAACCGCATCCGTGGTCCTGCTGGGCAGACCAGGCCATTGGAGTATCCAAAAAGTGGCGCTGCCCGCTGTTAGTGCGCACAGCAAGAACGTCAGGATTCGAGGTCCCCAAAGAGCGGGGTTGGGGGCTTGCATGCGCGCATTATCCTTTGACAAATTGTCAGGCGATAAGTAAAGGCCCTCAAGCCGATCATCCTGGTGAACTTTGCGCGTGTGATTGTCGCTAAACTCCCTCTTCGTACTGGCAGCGCAGAGGCTTTGTTTGAAAGGTTCGCACATGCATCCGAAATCGTGGTCGTGCGCATACCGTCGCGATCGAGGATTCACCTTGATCGAGCTGATGGTGGTGTTGTTGATCATTGGCGTATTGGCGTCCTTGATCGTGCCCAATGTGCTCAACCGCGCGGATGATGCCAAGGTGACCGCAGCCCGCACCGATGTAGCCAATCTGATGCAAGCACTCAAGCTCTACAAGCTGGATAACCAGCGCTACCCGAGCGCTCAGCAAGGCCTCCAGGCCCTGGTCAGCAAGCCGAGCACCGATCCTGTTCCAAGCAATTGGAAGGGCTACCTCGACCAGCTTCCCAACGACCCCTGGGGGCAGGCCTATGTCTACTTAAACCCCGGCATCAAGGGTGAGGTCGATGTCATGTCGTACGGCGCGGACGGGCAGTCGGGCGGCGAAGGCAACAATGCCGACATTGGCAGCTGGCAACGGTAGACGTCTGGCGGCAGCCGGCTTCACGTTGCTGGAGCTGCTGGTGGTTTTGGCCATCGTGGCCTTCGCATCGGTTGGTGTGGTGCTGGCCATGCGCGATGGCGAGATGGTTCGCCTGGAGCGAGAAGCTTTGCGTCTGGCTGCAATTCTTGAGTCGGCCCGGGCGCGATCTCAGATTCTGGGTACACCGGTGCGCTGGCGCGCAGCGCCAAACGGCTTTGTTTTTGAGGGCCTTGAGGCCAGTGAAGTGGTCGGGGAACGATTGCCCCGGACCTGGCAATACCCGGACACGCAAGCGCGTGTGACAGGCAACGAAAACAGAGCTGCCGCCAGTGCGCTGCTGCTGGGGCCTGAGCCCTTGATTGGGCCCCAAGCCCTTGTTTTGCAATCGCGCGTGCGGCCTGATAAACAAATTTGGGTGGCGACTGACGGTGTGCGGCCGTTTGCCTTGCGTTCCTTGCCACCATGAAGCCAGCCCGCTCAGCAAAGTCTTGTGGCTTCACCTTGGTCGAGGTCTTGGTGGCTTTGGCAATTGTGGCCGTTGCCCTGGCCGCTGGGCTGCAGGCCTCAGGTGCACTCACCCGGCACGTGCAGCGCCACAGCGACATGGTGCTGGCCCAGCTGTGTGCTGAAAATGAGCTGGTGCGTCTTCGACTGCAGCGCCGCTTGCCCGACACCGGAGACATTGAGACACCCTGCGAGCAGGCTGGCCAGTCCCTGACCCTGACAGTTTCCGTGCGCACCACGCCCAATCCGAACTTTCGCCGGGTCGACGCCAAGGTGTCACGTGAAGCATCGCCCATTTGGCGCTTGACCACGATCCTGGGGCGTTATTGATGTACCCCACCTCGCATGCCCGCTCACGGGGCTTTACCCTGGTCGAATTGCTGGTGGCCGTCGCTGTCATGGCGTTGATGGGCCTGATGAGCTGGCGGGGGTTGGAGAGCATGGGCCGTGCACAAGACGGCTTGCAAACACGATCGGACGACCTGATGGCATTGCAGTCGACCTTGTCGCAATGGGGTGCCGATCTTGATGCGATAGAAGCGCAACCTGGTTTGCAATCTCTTGAATGGGACGGTCGGGCTTTGCGCATCCTGCGGCGCTCTAGCGTCCAAGCCCAAGCGGGCCTGCTGGTGGTCGCTTGGGCCAGGCGATCGCGTGATGGCCAGAGTTACTGGTCGCGCTGGCAGTCGCCGCACTTGTTGTCACGCGGGGATATTGAGCAGGCCTGGCAGCGCGCAGCGCTATGGGCACAGAATGCCAGCCAAGAAGATCGACGGCTCGAGGTACCCACGGTGCGGATAAACAGCTGGCAGATCTTTTTTTACCGTGGCAATGCCTGGACTAATCCATTGTCAAGTGCTGACGCGCTGAAACCAGCTGTCTCCGGTGTGCAAGCTGTAGTTCCCAGCAGAGAGCTGGGCGATTTGCCCGATGGCGTGCGTTTGGAATTGAATGTGTCGCTTGGGCAGGGTTTGAGCGGCAGGCTGACCCGCGATTGGGCACGCCCCGTGCTGGGAGCGGCATCATGACCCAGGGTAGGCAGCACGGCGCAGCGATTCTGTCGGCCATGTTGACCGTAGCGATGGTTGCTGTGCTGGCCTCGGCCATGATGTGGCAGGTTTGGCGCAGCTATGAAGTCGAGGCGGCGCAACGCACCCGAATTCAATCTGCCTGGATTTTGAGTGGTGCACTGGATTGGGCGCGGCTGATTTTGCGAGAGGACGCGCGCGAGGGTGGGGCTGATGCGTTGTCTGAGCCCTGGGCTGTGCCATTGGCTCCAGCGCGCTTGTCGGATTTTTTGGCGGCAGAGCGTGGCCAGACCCTGGTTGGTGATGACAACGATCCATCCCAGGAGGCTTTCTTGGCCGGCGCTATCGAAGACCAGCAAGCGCGATTGAATGTACGCAATTTGATTGAAGGTGATCAAATTAGCGAAGTCGCTCTGCAGACCTGGGGGCGCTTGTTTGCTCAACTGAACTTGCCGCAGTCAGAACTCACACGCCTGAGTCGGGCCTTGCTGGCGGCCAGTGCCACCACGCCGATGCGCCCTGGCGAGCGTCGACCACTGTGGCCTCACACCCCGAACGACTTGCTTTGGTTGGGCCTATCGCCAGCAAGCCTGGCGTCACTCAAGCCCTGGATCACGGTGCTACCAGAGCGAACACCGGTGAACCTCAACACCGCCAGTGCGCTGGTGTTGGTGGCGGCCGTACAGGGCCTTGACATGGCGCAGGCCGAAGACTTGGTGCGTACCCGGTCCAAAAAGCGCTTCAATGTGCTCAGCGATGTCTCTCAGCAGCTCGGTGACGCCGACATCGCGCTTGATGCCAAGTGGCATGGCGTTTCATCGCGTTTTTTTGAAGTGGCGGGTCAGTTGAAGGTAGGCCAGGCCTTGGTGCAGGAGAGAAGCTTGATCCAAAGAGACGGTTTGCAGGTGCGTGCCTTGCACCGCCATCGCGAGTCTTTGACCCTCTTGCCGCAGCCTGAGGGCGAGACCGCTTTGTCGATACCTGCCGACCTACAATAAATCGCAACTATGCCCACGCTGTGTGTTCATCTGCCACTTGACGTGCCGAGTCCGGGCGTTTTGCTGGATTATGCGCTGAGCACAGATGGAAGCCATGTGCAAGACCAAGGCACTTTGGCCTGGTCGCAGTGGGCCGCGCTGGCGCCCAATGTTCGAGAGGCTGTCATCGTGCTGCCGATGTCTGCCCTGTCCTGGCACCGCCTTGTGTTGCCCCCTGGCAGTCTGCCCAAAGCCTGGACCACTTCGCAGGCCTCGTCCCGATTGCGCGCTATTTTGGATGGCCTACTCGAGGAGCGCTTGCTCGATGAGCCCACAAGCATGCATTTGGCCTTGCAACCTGCCCCGGTCAGTGCAAAACCTGTCTGGGTCGTCGCCTGCAGCCGGTCGTGGCTGGCCTCCTGGCTTGAAGCGTTTTCTGGCGTTGGACTCAGCGTGAAACGGATCGTTCCGGCTTTGACGCCAGAGCAACTGCAAGGAAATTGCTACGCGCTGGGTGACGCCGACGATGCGCAACTGACGTTCCTCGCCGACGCTAGCCCTTCGGGGGCCAGCATCTTGACCTGCGCGCTGGACTCATCGGCTCTGTCGCTGCTTGGCCCGCCCGCGTCACGGCAAGCACGTCAGCTGATTGCTGAGCCGGGAGCATCTGCTCGCGCAGAGGAAATTTTGGGCCAGCCTGCGGTGCTTCAGCAGCGGGGTCAGCGCCTGGTCGATGCATTGGCGTCAGACTGGGACCTTGCGCAGTTTGAAATAGGTGCCGCGCTGGGCCATCGTCAGCTTGCCGGTTTGCGGCGCTTGGCCTCGCAGTGGCTACACGGCCCGCAATGGCGCCTAGCCAGGTGGTCGCTGCTTGCGCTGGTGCTGGTCAATGTCTTTGGATTGAATGCCTGGGCTATTCATCTTCAAAGTAGCTGGAAGCAGCAAAGCGAGCAGATCGCCGTTATTTTGAAGCAAACATTTCCGGATGTTGCAGTCGTGGTTGATGCGCCTGTTCAGATGGAGCGGTCTCTTGCTTTGCTGCAGCGTAGCCGGGGCGTGGCCGCGGGCGTCGCGTTTGAGACTTTACTCAGTCAATTTGCCGCACGCGCGCCCAAGGGCTATCAGATTGTGGCTATTGACTTTGCCGCTGGCGAACTGAAACTGACAGCGGCGGAGTTGAGTCAGGAGCGTCGCCAGAGCTTGATTCGTGAATTGGGGGCAGACCGCATTCAGGCGCGTTGGCAAGGTGGCCAGTGGCTGCTGCAAAGCGAGCGCAGCGTGCGATGAAAAATCGCACGCCTTTAATGTCAGGTTCGCGTTGGCTTGCGCGCTGGGAGATGCTTGCGCCTCGGGAACGCCGACTGGTGAGGCTGGCTGGCCTGCTTGTTTTGGCTGCGCTTACCGTGCAGCTGGCGCTGTTGCCCCCCTGGCGAGTCCTGGCTCGGGCGCCTGCCCAGCAAGCAAGCCTTGATGCCGCATTGATGCGTATGCAGGGCATGCAATCGCAGGCTAAAACCTTGCAGGCGATGGCTGTGATGGACGCCCCAACACAGCGTCGGGCCATCGAAGGACTGCTCAAACCCCTTGGCTCCTCAGTCGACCTGACCGTGCAGGGAGATCGTCTAACCATCCAATTGAGGTCAGTGCCAGCGGCGGCGCTGACGCAATTGCTGCAGACTGCCCCAAAGCTTGCTCGCGCGCAAGTGCTCGAGGCGCGCTTGCGCATCAACGCTGCCAAGGCCTGGGATGGTGCTTTGGTTTTTCAGCTCTCAAGTCCTTGATATGACCATGAGAGCGTCTGTGCAAACTCCGAAGATCCCCAGGCCGCTACGACAGACGCGAGCGTTTGCGCACATGCCCTGGCTTTGGGCTGTGAGCGGTGCTTTGACGGGCTTTTTGGTGGCCATGCTGGCGTACGCGCCGGCGAGCTGGCTGGCCGCTGCCTTGCAGTTCAGCAGTGGCCAGCGCGTGGTGCTCGAAGACGTGCGTGGCACCGTTTGGAACGCCAGTGCGCGCCTGACGCTCAGTGGGGGCGCCGGCAGTGTGGATGCCAAGACTCTGCCCGGACGTGTCCACTGGCGGACTGTGCCCACACCCTGGGGCTTGGCAGTCTCTGTTCGCGCGGACTGCTGCATGCGCCAAGCCTGGGACGCTCGCCTGGCCGGGTCGTGGAGTGGTTTGCAATTACAGATGGCTGACCATGCGTCGGATTGGCCCGCTGAGTTACTCACAGGCTTGGGCACGCCCTGGAATACCATTCAGGCTCAGGGAAGACTTCGCCTGAGCAGCGACGCCCTTGTTGTGCAATGGCTGGCCGGGCGGCTCAGACTTGATGGCCGGGTACAGCTTGAAGCGCAGGACATGTCATCACGCTTGTCTACGGTGCGTCCAATGGGCAGCTATCGCCTGATACTGCAAGGTGGTAGCAGTCCTAGCCTGTCGCTGGAGACAATTAGCGGTGCATTGCAGCTCACTGGCCAGGGGCAATGGGTCGGGCAACGACTGCGATTCAGTGGGCAGGCCAGTGCTGCGGCAGGTTTTGAGGGCGTCTTGTCCAATTTGTTGAACATCATCGGAAGGCGCCAAGGTGAACGCTCGATCATCCAGCTGGGCTAAGACTTTATGAATATCCATTCACGCTTGACTAGGTTGTCGATGCGAGTTGCAACACGTTTTGTGGCCTGCGCTCTTCGACAGGCGGTGTTGCCGGCTCTGTTGCTCGTACCTGCTGCGGGCTGGTCTGCCGCCAGCGCAGAGCCTGTGATCCTGAATTTCCAAAATGCAGAGATTGAAGCAGTTGCCCGTACCTTGGCCACCATCACAGGACGCAATGTGGTGGTGGATCCGCGTGTCAAAGGCGTCATGAGCCTGATCACGGATCAGCCAGTAAATCAAGAACAGGCGATGGCGCAGTTTGTGGCAGCGCTTCGCCTGCAAGGCTTTACCCTGGTGGAGACCGCAGGCCTGTACAAAGTTGTGCCCGAGGCGGATGCGAAATTGCAGAGTACGGGTGTTGGCGTGAGTGAGGGTGGAGCAGGCGCGGTGCCCGCTGGTAATCAGGTTGCTACGCAGGTGTTCAAGCTGGATTATGAAAATGCCAACAACCTGGTGGCTGTGCTGCGCCCGTTGATCAGCCCGAACAACACCATCAACGCTACGCCTGGCAGCAATGCCCTGGTGATCACCGATTACGCTGACAACCTGCGTCGTCTGGCGCGCATCATTGCTGCCATGGACGTGTCCGGCGGCACCGACGTGGACGTGATCCCGCTCAAGCACGCGATTGCTTCTGACCTGGCTCCGCTGGTCTTGCGTTTGCTCGGTGAGGGCGCTGCGGTTGCAGCTGCCAACCAGGCGGCCAACTTCAAGACCACGCTCTTGCCCGAGCCCAGGTCTAATTCTTTGATCGTGCGCGCCTCCAGCTCGGCGCAGTTGGTGCTGGTGCACTCGCTGGTTGAGAAACTCGACAGGCCTGATGCCAAGGGCGACGGTAGCGGGAATATTCATGTGGTTTACCTGCGTAACGCGGATGCCACCAAGCTGGCGGCGACGCTGCGTGCTGCGTTGGCCGGTGAAAGCCGCGCAGCGACACCTGCGCCCAGCGGCGCTGCGGCAGGCGCGGCCAATGCAGCGGCTGCTTCAGCGACTACAACGGGTGGGCAAATACAGGCAGACGTGGCTACCAACTCGCTCATCATTACAGCGCCTGAGCCTCAGTACCGCCAGTTGCGTGCAGTGATCGACAAACTTGACTCGCGTCGTGCCCAAGTGTTTGTTGAAAGCCTGATTGCAGAGGTGAGCGAGACCAAGGCTGCCGAATTTGGCATCCAGTGGCAGGGGCCGCTGGGTTCAGCAGGTTCGGGCTTGATTGGTTTGCTGGGCACGAACTTTGGCGCTGGTGGCAAGAACATCATCAATTTGGCGCTTGGCGCAGAGTCGGGGGCGGTGGCACCAGCCACAGGCCTGAACATTGGCGCGGCGCAGCGGGTTAACGGTGTTTACGTGCTGGGCTTTTTGGCGCGTTTTCTGGAGTCCTCGGGTAGCGGTAATGTTTTGTCGACCCCCAATTTGCTGACGCTGGACAACGAGGAAGCCAAGATTGTGATTGGCCAAAACGTCCCATTTGTGACCGGACAGTTCACCAACACCAACGCGGGCAACGGCGCGGTGAACCCCTTTCAGACCATTGAGCGCAAGGACGTCGGACTGACGCTCAAGATCAAGCCGCAAATCAGCGAAAACGGCACGGTCAAACTCACCATCTACCAGGAAGTCTCCAGTGTGTTGGCCTCGACCATCAATTCGTCCAATGGACCCACAACCAATAAGCGCACGATTGAGTCCAATGTTTTGGTCGATGATGGCAGCATTGTTGTACTGGGTGGTTTGCTTCAGGATGAGTTCGCTGGCAACCAGGACAAAGTGCCCGGGCTCGGTGACGTGCCCTTGTTTGGTAATTTGTTCAAGAGTGCAGCCCGCAGCCGCAACAAGACCAATCTGATGGTGTTTTTGCGACCGGTGGTGGTGCGGGATATCAAAGACAGTGATCGCTTGTCCCTGGACCGCTATGACTGGATGAAAGCTGGCATGCAGGCGCGACAACCCGCACCCAGCGACGTGCTCAAAATCAACGAGGCCCCAGGCCTGCCCGATGTGCCCACAGGTGGGTCTGGCAAGGCTGGTTTTTCGCTGCCGCAGGCTGCACCTGATAGCGGTGCCAACGTTGTCGCGCCGGGCTCTCGCTGATCGTTTTTTCACAAGCCCCAGATGCGCTATCCATTGCCCTACGCTTTTGCGAGAACCCATCAGGTTTTGCTTGAGGAGCAAGCGCAAGGCATGAGTCTTTGGGTTCATGCCGACTCCGATCTGGCTGCGGTGGGTGAGGTGCTTCGTAAATACCCGATGGCTCATCTGCAGACGCAAAGCACAGGGACGATGGCGCAGCGGATCAGCATGGCGTATGCGCAAGGTGAGTCCAGCGCGGCGGCGGTGGTCAGCGAGGTTGAGGGTGACGCTGACCTTGCACGCATGATGCAAGAGCTGCCAGCCATTGAGGATTTGCTGGAGACCTCAGATGATGCGCCGATCATTCGCATGCTCAATGCCTTGCTGACGCAGGCTGCGCGTGATGGCGCCAGTGACATCCATATCGAACCCTACGAGCGCTACTCGAGTGTTCGTTTTCGGATCGACGGGGGATTGCGCGAAGTGGTTCAGCCGAATCGGGCGCTGCACGCTGCCTTGATCTCGCGCTTGAAGATCATGGCAGAGCTCGATATCGCTGAGCGGCGCCTGCCTCAGGATGGGCGAATCAGCTTGCGCATCGGGACGCGTGCCGTCGACGTGCGTGTGTCGACCTTGCCCAGTGCCCATGGGGAGCGAGCGGTCTTGCGCTTGCTGGACAAATCGGAGGGGCGACTCAGCCTGGAGGCGCTAGGGATGCAGGGCGCGTTGCTGCAACAGTTTGAGCGCCTGGTGCATCAACCCCACGGTATTGTTTTGGTGACCGGACCAACAGGCTCAGGCAAAACGACAACACTTTACGCTGCCCTGAGTCGGCTGGATGCCTCTCGGAGCAACATCATGACGGTGGAAGACCCCATTGAATATGAGTTGGCGGGCGTGGGTCAAACGCAAGTCAATGCCAAAATTGATTTAACCTTTGCCAAAGCCTTGCGCGCCATTTTGCGACAAGACCCAGACATCATCATGATTGGCGAGATTCGCGATTTTGAAACGGCTCAGATTGCCATTCAGGCCTCGCTAACAGGGCATTTGGTTTTGGCCACCTTGCACACCAACGATGCCGTGAGCGCAGTGACTCGCCTGACCGATATGGGTGTCGAGCCATTTTTGCTGAGTTCGAGTTTGCTGGGTGTGTTGGCGCAACGTTTGGTACGAAAGCTGTGCGCGCATTGCAAAGTGCCGATCGAATGGGACGCTGCCACAGCTGACAGCAGCGCGCAGCCTGGGCCCACTTACCGGCCAGTGGGTTGTCAGGCCTGTGGCCAATCGGGTTACGCAGGGCGCAGTGGCGTCTTTGAGTTGCTGGTCGCCAGCGACAACACGCGCGCTCGGATCCACAGCGCGCAGTCCGAGGCCGACATTCGCGCCAGCGCCATTAGCGAGGGCTTGGTCTTGATGCGCCAGGATGGCGAGCGCTTGGTTCGCGAAGGGCTCACCTCGCGTGAGGAGCTTCTGCGGGTGACCCGTGAATAACCGTTGCGCCCTCCACTGGGTGAGCCGATGACCGCCTATTCCTACGAGGCCATTGACGCGCAAGGCCAGACGCTTCAAGGTGTCGTCGATGCTGACTCGGCCAAGATGGCGCGCAACCTGCTGCGTTCGCGCGCCTTGGTTCCACTGACCGTCCAGGCTTTGGTCGCCGAAAGCGGGGCAGACGCGGATAGGGCTGGCGGGGGCTTGCGACGTGCGCCGCGTGTCTTTAGGGCGACTCAACTGGCGATCTGGACGCGCCAGCTCGCCGGTTTGGTGCAAGCCGGACTGCCCCTGGAGAAGGCTTTGTCGTCGTTGTCCCAAGAGGCCGAAGGCTTGAGTGAGCGCGACCTGGTGGCTGCCTTGCGAGCCGAAGTCAATGCAGGCGCGCTTTTTTCTCGGGCGTTGTCGCGATATCCGCGCGAGTTTTCGCCGGTCTACATTGGCGTGGTCGCAGCTGGCGAGCAAAGCGGCCGCCTGGGCATGGTGCTGGAGCGGTTGGCAGACGACCTGGAAGAGCAGTACAACCTGCGCAACAAGCTGGTGAGCGCAGCCTTGTACCCGGCTATTGTTTCCATTGTGGCGGTCTTGATAGTCTTGTTCTTGATGGCTTACGTCGTGCCGCAGGTGGCGCAGGTGTTTGGCAACAGCAAGCGCGCGCTGCCGCTGCTGACCGTCGTCATGCTGGAGGTGAGCCGCTTCGTGCGTGATTACGGTTGGATGCTTGCCGCAGGCCTTGTCGCAGGCGGGGCCCTAATCCGGCTGATCCTGGCTCGACCAGCGATGCGAATCCGCTTTGATGCGATGTGGCTAACGCTGCCGATTTTGGGCCGTCTATCGCGCACCTACAACGCAGCGCGTTTTGCCTCGACGCTGGCCATGCTGGCGGCCTCGGGCGTGCCCATCCTGAAAGCGTTGCAGGCTGCCACGGAGACCTTGTCCAACCAGGCTTTGCGCCTGGACGCGCAGGACGCTGGCGTGCTGGTTCGCGAAGGCGCTCCCCTGGCGTCAGCCCTGAGTCAGAAGAAACGATTTCCACCAATGCTCTCGCTTTTTGCGCGACTGGGTGAGCAGACGGGTCAGTTGCCCGCCATGTTGCAGCGCGCGGCTGTGCAGTTGAGCAATGAGGTGCAGCGCAGAGCGATGCGCCTGGCAACGCTTTTAGAGCCCTTGCTGATTGTGGTCATGGGTCTGGTGGTGATGCTGATCGTGCTGGCGGTTTTGTTGCCCATCATTGAGCTCAATCAGCTGGTGCGCTAGGCTCGCCCGACGCCTAAAGTTTGGCGGCGCTCAGCGCGGCTTGTCGCTCCAGAGCCTTTTGCGCAAATTCCGCGCGCAAAGCTTTTAATTTTTCGCGTGGGTCTTCTTTGACTGTGGCCTTATCCAGGCCCATCTCTGCGATGAAGCGGCTAGGTGCGGCACTGACCATTTCACGACCCTGTTTGCGTTTGCGCGCCCAGCTCACGGCCAGGCTGTGCTGCGCCCGAGTGATGCCCACGTACATCAGGCGGCGCTCTTCTTGTATGTGTGTGAGCCCAGCGTCAAGGGCTGCCGTTTGCTCGTCTGGCGAATCGGCCTCGGCGCCTGCTCGCTCACGCTGGCGAAAGGGGAGCAAGTCTTCGTTGACACCAACCAGCATCACGTGGGGCCACTCCAGCCCCTTGGCAGCGTGCAGGGTCGACAAAGTCACGACATTGGCATCCTTTTCGCGCTCGTTGAGCGTAGACAGCAGCGATATGGTTTGTGCGACTTCCAGCAAGGAAACGCTTTTGGATACTTGTGCGCTGCCAGATGCGTCGTCGATCTCGCCACCGCAGCGGCCAGACATCCAGTCGACGAAGTCCATCACATTAGACCAACGCACACCGGCAATTTTTTCGTTGTCTTCGCTGTCAAACAGGTGGCGCTCATAGCCCAGGTCACGCAACCAGTCCAAGAGAAAGGTGCGGGCATCCTGGGCGCCAGTGGTGTGGCGGGCCCGGTATTGCAAGTCGTTAATTTCGCGTCCGAACTCCTGCAGAGAGCCCAGCGCCCGCCCGCTGATCACGCTGGCCAGTGAGCTGGAGAACAGGGACTCGAACAGGCTGATGCGGTAGCGCTTGGCGAACTCACCCAGACTGGCCAAGGTCTGGTGGCCGATGCCGCGCTTAGGTGTGGTAACGGCTCGCAAAAATGCAGGATCGTCATCTTCGTTGATCCAGAGTCGAAACCATGCGCACAGGTCTTTGATTTCGGCCCGATCAAAAAAACTCGTGCCACCCGATACCTTGTAAGGCATCTGCGCTTTTCGCAGTGCTTTTTCGAAGACCGTCGCCTGGTGATTGGCGCGGTACAGGACGGCAAAGTCCCGCCATTCTTTGGCGCTGCTGGTTGATCGCAGGCTTTGGATGCGCGCCACTACCCTTTCCGCCTCGTGCTCCTGGGAGTCCGCATCGCTGACGCGAACCGGTTCTCCCTCACCCAGCGCGCTCCACAGACTTTTAGGAAACAGCTTGGGGTTGGCCGAAATGACATTGTTGGCAGCGCGCAGAATGGCTGCGCTGGAGCGGTAGTTTTGCTCGAGCTTGATGACCTGCAGCGATTTGAAATCTTCTGGGAGTTTGCGCAGGTTATCCAAGGTGGCGCCGCGCCAGCCGTAAATAGATTGGTCGTCATCGCCTACCGCGGTGAAGCGCGCTCGCTCGCTGTTGCCCATCAGAAGCCTGAGCAAGGCGTACTGTGTCGCGTTGGTGTCCTGGTATTCATCAACCAAGATATGGGCAAAGCGCTGTTGCCATTTTTCGCGCACAGCAGCGTGATCGCGCAGCAATTTAAGTGGCAATCCGATCAGGTCATCGAAATCCACGCTCTGAAAAGCGCTCAGCCTTTCTTCGTACCGCGCCATTAAACGTGCGAGCAGCTGATCCTGGTCCGATGTGGCTTGCTCGGCTGCTGCGCCCGCATTGATCCCCTGGTTTTTCCAAAGGCTGATAGCCCATTGCCATTGCCGCGCTGTGGCGGCGTCCACACCGGCCCCGACGTCTTTGAGAATGCTCAGAACATCATCGCTGTCCAAAATGGAAAACTGTGGCTTCAGTCCCAGGGCCTGGCCGTCCTCGCGCAGGATACGAACACCCAGTGCATGAAATGTGCAGATCAGCACTTCCTGAGCAGCTTTGCCAATCAGCTGGCGGGCGCGCTCGCGCATTTCGGCGGCAGCCTTGTTGGTAAACGTGATGGCCAGGACCTGCGATGCCGGCGTCCCGCTTTGGATCAGTCGCGCAATCTTGTGCGTGATCACCCGGGTTTTGCCTGAGCCTGCGCCCGCAAGTACCAGGCAGGGGCGCTGCAGGCAATGCACAGCCTCGAGCTGGGCAGGATTGAGGCCAGCGTTGTCAGGGGATCGGGAGGACACAGGTAGGTGCAGGCCAGGACAGGATAAAGAGCGCCGATGATAGCTGTGCACCTCTTTGGTGAGATTCACGCCAGACCTCGGGGACAATTTACCCATGTTGGATGTTTTACTGGTCACCTTTCCTTTTTTCGCGTTGGTGCTGGCAGGCTACGTCGCAACCAGCCAGGGATGGCTTTCGCTGGCGGCGGTTCCGGGTCTGAACGGTTTCGTGCTGTACTTTGCAGTGCCGTGCATGCTGTTTCGCTTTGGTGCGTCCACACCGGTCGATCAGCTGCTCGACCCGGTCGTTTTTGGTGTTTATCTGGCCTGCGCGTTGTTGATGGTGGGCCTGGCGATTGCCTGGACGCGCCGGGGTGATATCGGGTGGAACGATGCGTCCCTGGGGGCGCTGGTGGCTGCGTTTCCGAACACCGGGTTCATGGGCGTGCCACTGCTGGCAGCCTTGCTCGGCCCAGCCAGCGCAGGGCCGGCGATTGCGACGATTCTGATTGATATTGTGGTGACCAGCTCCCTCTGTGTGGGTTTGTCGCGCCTGGATGGCGCGGGCATGCTGGGTGTCGGGCGGGCGGTCAAGCAAGCCTTGCAAAGGGCCGCCAGCAACCCCATGCCCTGGGCCATTCTTTTGGGAACAGCCGCCAGTGCTTTTCAAGTTCGTTTATGGCAGCCGGTAGATCAGACCATAGCGATGCTCGGCAATGCTGCCTCACCGGTTGCCTTGTTCACTATTGGTGCAGTGCTGGCGCGCTCTCAAATGAGTAGCGCGCATCCGATGCCGCCTGAGCACTATTTGCCTGGGGCGGTGCTCAAACTGCTGATTCACCCAGCCTTGTTGTGGGTCGCTGGTCATCTGGCCCGCTGGGCTGGTGCAGCGATTGACCCGTTCACCATCACATGTCTGGTTCTGGTGGCGAGCTTGCCCAGCGCGAGCAATGTTTCTTTGCTCGCCG
>JAURGS010000370.1 GCA_030833685.1 Rhodoferax sp.
ATACCGGGCCTTATCGCAATGGCGGTTCCGGTGCGAGACAAGACCGCACAAGTTCGAGGAGCGATCGCAGTGCACGCGCCCATCGCAAGACTAAGCATCGAAGCGGCTACCAAGCATTTACCCGCGTTACAAAGCGCAGCACAACGTATGGGCGCCTTGCTGTAAATTCCTGTTGCGGTTTATTTTTGACTTAAGGCTATACCATTGACCTACGTTTAAAAAGCAGTCCTCTGTAAGCGAGCGAAACTGCGTGCTTTTGTCATTCGCAAGGATTTACTGGTGGGTGGTACAGGGTTCGAACCTGTGACCCCTGCCGTGTGAACACTGGTAGCAGCTATTTTTTCTCTATATAAATCAATGAGTTAGGCGATAAAGAATCGCATTTGTAGTATAGCTGTAGCATAGTCAGTAATTACAAAGAACTATTGCAGGCATAAAGTTTAGAACTATTAGGACATCAAGCGTCAAAAGTTTTGACGCTTGTGCTTTTTCCGCGAGTTCAAAACGCCGCAACTGGTCAAAAACGAGGGTTTTTCAGTTCACTGAAAGTGTATGGATTTACAAATCCAAAAACATCACAGCCGCGTAGACCCCGATCTCGATCGAGTGACAACTGGAAGTTTTGACGCTTGTACCTTTTCTGAGAGTTGAACAAGCCGCAAGCAGTAATAAATCTTGAGCAGGTCGCTAACTTTCTACAGTTTCGTTAGGAGGCGCTCGCCGGATCAAAATGAGGATTCTGGATAATGCCGAGTCGGTTACCAAACGGATCCGTGACTGCAGCCACCTTTATGCCCTCACCTACATCAACGATGGGATCGA
>JAURGS010000371.1:0-244 GCA_030833685.1 Rhodoferax sp.
TGGCAATCGGCGTTGTCATCTGTTTCAAAATAATCACACTGGTCAATGACAGCTTCCGAAAGGCCCACCGATTTCAAATAATCACGCGTGGTGCTGTCGGCTGCAATCAGCCCCACTTGAGCCCCCATTTCAGCACTCATGTTGGAGAGGGTCATGCGCTCTTGCATACCCAACCCGCGAACTGTGTCGCCCGCAAATTCAACAGCTTGGTAGTTGCCACCGTTCATACCGAACTTGCCAATCA
>JAURGS010000371.1:253-812 GCA_030833685.1 Rhodoferax sp.
GCAACATCATGTCTTTGGCACAAACGCCTTTTTGAAGTGCGCCATGCCAAACCATTCTGAGCGTTTGCGGCACTTGCACCCAAATTTCGCCTGTGGCGACCACGCCCAACATTTCGGTGGCGCCAATGCCAAACATGTAGGTGCCAAAGGCCCCCCCCGTTGGCGAATGCGAATCACCACCCACACAAAAATACCCAGGCTTCAGATGGCCGCGCTCAGGCAAGACCACATGGCATATGCCCTCAGAATCGATCACATGCGGCAGTTGCCATTCTTTGGCCACATCGCGCGTGATGCGAATGATTTTTTCAGAATCGGCATCTCTTGCAGGAACATAGTGGTCAAGCACCAGCACCACTTTGTTTTTATCCCAAATTTCAGCACCGATGTCTGCCAGCATAGGCTTTAACCGGCGCGGGCCAGACGAGTCATGAAACATGGCCAAGTCGACTTGGCATGTCAGCACATCGCCCACGTCCACATGGGCCTTGCCAGCGGCGCGCGCAATGAGTTTTTGGGCCAATGTCGCACCAGAAGCCCTAGCGCCGCTGTTACTCCG
>JAURGS010000372.1 GCA_030833685.1 Rhodoferax sp.
GAATTTGGTCAGAGTGAAGATCAATAGTACGCAATCTATTCACACCAACACTTGTAAGCATATTAGCTACAACTTTAGCTGTAATCGCAACCCGCGCTGATCTTGGTCTTCTGTCCTGCCTTGAGTACCCAAGATAAGGGATGGCTGCTGTAATTCTCGATGCAGATGATCTTCTTAAGGCATCTACAATCACCATAATTTCCATTAAGTTATCGTTGGTTGGATGGCTTG
Organism: Rhodoferax sp.; assembly: GCA_030833685.1. Taxonomy (GTDB): domain Bacteria; phylum Pseudomonadota; class Gammaproteobacteria; order Burkholderiales; family Burkholderiaceae_C; genus Rhodoferax. The sequence goes on from JAURGS010000372.1 coordinate 232, forward strand.
TAGACTGAAGCACAAATACATCTCTACCACGAACATTTTCAAGGAGCTCAACCATGATTTCCCCATCACTAAAACGCCCTACGTCAGCGCGACCAAGGTGCATACCAAGATTCTCTGCAACTTGCTCAGCAAGAATAGGATTGGCATTGCCCGTGAATATCATGACGCTGTTATTGTCCAAAGTCTCGGTCCTAGTTATGAATGGTCAGTCTCAAAAAATGGCAGGGGAGGAAGGATTCGAACCTTCGCATGCTGGAATCAAAATCCAGTGCCTTAACCAGCTTGGCGACTCCCCTATTATTCTGTTCCCAACATTAAATTAAAATGAGGGTGGTTATTTAATCCTTTAACTACAAAGCCTAGTGTATGTTCTGGCCTTTTCTCTGCTATTTTTTTACCTTCATCTACCGAACTTAAAGAGATAAAAAAACATGATCCTGAGCCCGTCATTTTTGCGTGGCCAAACTGGTTTAACCAGTCAAAAACAAGGGTAATTCCTTTAAATTCTTTTAAGACTCCTTTTTCCAAATCGTTGACCAAATTTTTAGGGTCTAATTCATTGGAAAAGC
>JAURGS010000373.1 GCA_030833685.1 Rhodoferax sp.
AAAAAGCCCAAGCCTGCCTGGCTTTGGGTGCCGACCATGCAATCAATTACAAGTCACAAGACTTTGTGGCCGAGGTCAAGCAGTTGACCGGCGGGCGCGGTGTCGATGTGATTTTGGACATGGTCGCAGGCAGTTACGTGGCCAGAGAAATCGAATGCCTGGCCGAGGATGGCCGCCTGGCCATCATTGCAGTGCAAGGTGGCGTGAAATCGGAAATCAATTCAGGCCTCGTGTTGCGTCGGCGTTTGACCATCACCGGTTCGACCCTGCGTCCGCGCCCGGTGGCGTTCAAGGCGGCCATTGCAGACAACCTGCTGCGCCATGTCTGGCCTCAGATCGAATCGGGCGCCATTGTCCCGGTGATTTACAAAACCTTTGAGGCGGCGCATGCTGCCCAGGCCCATGCGCTGATGGAGTCCAATCAGCACATCGGCAAGATCGTTTTGACCTGGTAGTGCGCGAGCCATGGCCCAACTGATCGCAGGTAACTGGAAAATGAATGGCAGCCTGGCAGCCAACGAAGCCTTGCTCGCTGATCTGGCTGCCGGCCTGACGCCTTCGGTTGCGGTGGAGGTTGCGGTTTGCGTTCCTGCCCCTTACCTGTCGCAGTTTGGCACCCTGGCCGCTCGATGGCCGGTCTTGCAGTCGGTGGCATTGGGCGCGCAGGATGTCTCTGAGCGTGTTGCCGGAGCGTATACCGGTGAAGTCAGTGCGGCCATGCTCAGGGACTTGGGCTGCCGGTATGTGATCGTTGGGCATTCGGAGCGCAGGCAATATCACGGCGAGAGCGATGCGGT
>JAURGS010000374.1 GCA_030833685.1 Rhodoferax sp.
CCTCTGCGGCCCAGTACCGCGTACCTTTCTTGAGATCCCGCTCGACCAACTCGCATAGCCACGCCGCCGGCACCAGCTTGGTCGCGCTGATCTCGAACCAGTGGTTGTTGATGGTCATCGCCGCCCACTTGGTTAGCTCGGCCCAGGTCACCGACCGTAGTTGACTCTCCGAGTTGGCGCTGATGATGACGCTCGCGCCGATGCGGGTGGTCAGCATCCACAGCACCAGCCAACTCACCAAGGCTGACTTGCCGATCCCGCGCCCGCTACTGACCGCCTCTCGCAGGGTGTCCATCTGCACCTTACCCTTGTTGTTATCTATATGTTGCTTGATGTCGCGCAGGACTTCGCGCTGCCACTTGCGCGGGCCTTTGAACTTGTGCAGCGGGGTGTTCTTCTGGCCCCACGGGAAGGCCAGCAGAACAAACGCCTCCGGGTCGTCGCAGATCTGCGGCGACCACAACTCAACCATGAGCTTTTGTTCGTCTTCGGAGGTGTAGATTGGGGTTTGCATCAGGGGCTTATCTCAACTGCTTGCCCCTCGATCACCCTTGCGCGGGCCTGCTCAAGCGCCGTGATGACGCTGATCTTCTGATAGACGTCCACGCTGATCTCTTGCCGGGCCGTCCAGCCATGCACATGTTGGAGTATTGCCAAGCTGGCTTTGGCATCGCCGCCTTCAGACGCCTCGTTCAGACGTTGCGCTGCGCGCAGTTCGTTGTCCGCCTTGCCCTTCTGCGCCGCTAGTTCGGCCAATGGGTCAAATTGGCACAATTGCCGGTACTCT
>JAURGS010000375.1:0-510 GCA_030833685.1 Rhodoferax sp.
CCCTGGCGGTGGTTATTCTTTGGCCCGCAGTGCCGAAAAAATCACCATGGCCGACATTGTGAGCGCCGTTGACTTTTCAGCCGAATCAGAAGACGCCATTAACACCGACAGCAGCACATGGATGAGCAGCGAGTTGTGGGCCAGTTTGAATGAAAAAATGCTGGCACATCTGCAGTCGATCAGCTTGCGTCAGCTGGTGTCAGAGCAACGCGCCAAAGGCGTGACCGTTGAGCCGGCGCCTTCTGTGGTCAAGCGCGGCGTGTTCGCCAAGCCCAAAAGCCAGCCCCTCAAAATGAACGTGCCCAACTCGGTGTTTGCGTTGGCAGCAAGCTTGGTGCCCACGCGATAAAAAGTGTGAAGCCTGCCGATAAGCCGGATTCTGTGCATTGAAGTTGCCCTCAATGTGACCGCCATTACTCTGGGCCGAGGGTTGCCCACTCGGCTCGATGCTACCTACCCGCACACTCTCCGGAACCAGATCAACGTGTGCCTATTTGGTATTGCTGCGCG
>JAURGS010000375.1:520-782 GCA_030833685.1 Rhodoferax sp.
CCAGTGCGGCCTTTCGGCCCATTGCCTAAACAATGGCTTTGCAGCTTGCACCAGCGACGGTCTGGCAGGCTTCACACCGACATTATCCACTGAGGACTGCAAATGCTTCACAGTCCGCGCGATAATGCTTGTGTCTGCTTGATAACTACAAGCCCAACCACCGATTGAAATGATTCGAATTTCAGAACTGAAACTGCCCCTGACCGCGCTGCCGGTCGAGGTTCGACGCGCAGCCGACGCACCGTCTGAAACAGACGAAGAT
>JAURGS010000376.1 GCA_030833685.1 Rhodoferax sp.
CAAAAAAATGTAGATCAAAAAGAAGCTTTAAAGCTGGCTGAAAAAGTTAAGTCAGGAAAAAACTTTGATTTAGAAGACTTTAAAAATCAAATAACCCAAATGAAAAAAATGGGTGGTGTAGGTGCATTGATGGAAAAAATGCCTGCTCAACTCATGGGTCAATCACAACAGAAAATCAATCCTGAGGATGGAGATAAATCATTGATTCAAATTGAGGCCATTATCAATTCTATGACCCCATTAGAACGAAGAGATCCAGATTTAATAAAAGCAAAAAGAAAGCAGAGGATTGCCAATGGTTCCGGTACACAAGTTCAAGATATCAATAGATTATTGACCCAGTATGAACAAATGCGCAAAATGATGAAGCTATTTTCTAAAGGCGGATTATCAAAAATGATGAGAGGTTTGGCAGGAAAATTTCCAGGAATGCGCTAATTATTCCTCTATGTTTATTGACCATTTCGATGATCTAGTCCATAATTGCGTGTTTGATTTATGGGGTGTTAGCTCAGTTGGTAGAGCAGCGGACTTTTAATCCGTTGGTCGCGAGTTCGAATCTCGCACACCCTACCACTTATCTCGTCATTTTTACAATTCCACGAATATTCTGCATGGTGTAGACCTCGTCAGCAAAACTTTTTATTTCATTGTGTTGGTGACTAATAAATAAAGTTGAGATCTTTTTTTGGGAAATGTAATTTTTTAATTTTCTGGTAATTATTTTTCTTTGAGTGAGATGAATGGCATTAAATGATTCGTCTAGAAGTAAAATTTT
>JAURGS010000377.1 GCA_030833685.1 Rhodoferax sp.
TGGTTCCCGAAATCCATTCCTCCCCCTACGCCTATTCTTCCCGCAGCACCGTGATGCCGACGTCACCGGGCTGTGGCGGTGCGATCGTGTCGAGCAGCACAAACGAGAACTCACGCGGCGGCGAAGAGTTGCCAGCATCGTCGATGTCTTGCAGCGCGCGCTGAACGGTCGACTGCATGTCAATGCGCGCTTGCTCTAGGGCGATTTCCTGGGACTGCACACGGGCAGCACCCAAGCCACCGTCTAACAGCGGCACTGACCAGGCTCCGAGTACGCTGCGAGCCAGGCTGCCTGCGAGCATGTCGGCAAGGTTCAGCCCACTCAGGCTGATTGAGCCAGACAGACTGAAGCTCGGGTACTGACGGGCCTGCGCTTCGCCCAGGCGCGCCCGGGCGGCTTGTGTGCGCCAGTCCGCTATGCGCACATCGGGGCGCTGGCGCAGCCGGGAGGCGTCGATGGTGGCCGGCGGTGCCTTTACCAGCGTTGGAATCGGAGCGGGGGTTTCGATCAGCGTGGTCAAGGTGCCGGGCTGGCGATTGGTGAGGATGGCCAGCGCGTTGGCGGATTGCTTTTGTGTGAAGACCAACTGTGGTGGCTGTGCCTGAGCCTGGGCCATCGCTGCTTCGCCCTGTTGGACATCGGCTGCGCTTGCCAAGCCTGCTTGCGCCTTCCAGCGGGTCAGTTGCAGTAACTCTTGCTGATGGCGCAAGGCCTCCTGCGCCATGTTTGCCTGGGCCTGCGCCGCGCGCAATTGAATATAGGCCAGCGCGACCTC
>JAURGS010000378.1 GCA_030833685.1 Rhodoferax sp.
ATGAAGCCCGGCGGCTTGCAGAATGGATTTTAAGCCTGGCGAATTAGAACGTCACGTCAATCTGGCGTCTGCTGCCGTCTCGTATCAGAGTTAAGTGAAGACGACACCAATACTGTGGTGGCGCCTATGCGCTCTGCAAAAGCAACCAAGACCGCATCCGACTCAGGCTCGCCCGAGAATCGCGAATAGCCAAAAGGAACATACATTTTTGCCTGCATCCGTTTCACATCTCTTTGCAGGTTCTCCGTTCGAGTGACAATCACGACCTGCGCAGTGGAAGGCTTCGGGGCTTGCGCAATGGTGAGGGGATCGGTGATCTGGGTGTAAGACCTTGAGTAAAGGCTTGAGCAGGCCACCAGAAAAGGGAGGAAAGCAAGCAGGATCCACTTCATGACTCGCAGCGTAGCACCGCTTAGCGCGTAATCGATGGTCTCAGCAGTATTCTTCTACAAGTGGTGGAGACGAGGAGGATCGAACTCCCGACCTTCGCATTGCGAATAAAATTTACACGAGTTAGGTTATTGATTTAAATAGAATAAAGACAAAACCTGTAAACTAACTGTTAGGTTAGGCCGTTAACCCTTCAGCATCTCAAGAACAAACCTCCGAGTCGCATTTGCTTGAGCAAGAGCTGCGGTGAAAGATTGCTTGAGCAATTTGCTTTTGATCAGATAAGCGATCTTGACGGTTCGGGGTTAAAAGTCGTTTTCTTAGGGTGATCGACACCCTCCCCCCTTAGCCTACTCGGCTACATCATTAGTTCAGTCCAAG
>JAURGS010000379.1 GCA_030833685.1 Rhodoferax sp.
CATGAAATCTTCGTATTGAGAGCGAATGGGGCGTGTGGTCATGGGCTGGTCAAAATGGGTTGTTCGACGGCTTCGATTTCAATCTAGGCAGAGACCTAAATTTTAATCACTCTGCCGGGGTTCATGATGTTCTGGGGGTCCAAGGCCTGCTTGATGGCCTTCATCATGGCCAAGGCGGTGGGGTCTTTGTGGTGTGTGAGTTTGTCGGCCTTGAGGCTGCCAATGCCGTGTTCGGCGCTGATAGAGCCGTTAAATGCTTGGACTTGGTCAAATACCCAAGTGTTCACTTCCTCTTCGTGATCGCGTAAAAAGGCGGGCCCATCTGCCCCCGGCGGAGCTTGCACGTTGTAGTGCAGATTGCCATCGCCCAAGTGTCCAAAATTGACCAAGCGAATGCCAGGTATTTTGGATTGGAGCAATGCATCGGTCTCGGCCACAAATTGTGGAATGAGCGAGACGGGTACGCTGATGTCGTGTTTGATGTTCAAGCCTTCATCGACTTGAGCCAAGGGAATGGTTTCGCGAATTTGCCAAAGACTCTTGGCCTGCGCCAAACTTTCGGCGACCACAGCATCTGTGACCCAGCCATTTTCCATGGCTGCTTCCATCAAAGCCTCAAAGCCCACACGGGCATGGGCTTCAGACTCGTAGTCAGAGTTTTCAAGCAAGACACACCAAGGTGTTTCTTTGAAAAATGGCACTCTGAGTTGAGGGTGATGTTTGTCGACCAAACTCAGTGCAAATTGCCCCATCACT
>JAURGS010000037.1 GCA_030833685.1 Rhodoferax sp.
TTCAGGGCAAAGGTGGCCACGCCGGCATGCCGCATCACACGCTCGATCCGGTACCTGTAGGCTGCCAGTTGGTGGGCGCGTTTCAAACCATTGTGAGCCGCAACCTCAAGCCGATCGATGCCGGTGTGGTCTCGGTGAGCATGTTCCATGCCGGCGAGGCGGTCAATGTCATTCCGCATCAGGTCGAGCTGCAGGGCACAGTTCGTACCTTTTCGATTGCTGTGCTCGATGCGATTGAGTCGCGTATGCAAACCATGACCGAGCATATCTGCGCCTCGGCAGGCATGACGGCCACTTTTACCTTCAAGCGAAATTACCCGCCAACGATAAATAGCAGCGCCGAAGCGCAATTTGCGCGCCAGGTGATGGTGGACCTGCTCGGCCAGGACAAGGTGCTGGTGCAGGAGCCTTCAATGGGTGCGGAGGATTTTTCATTCATGCTGCAGGTCAAGCCAGGTTGCTACGCACACCTGGCCAACGGCGATGGTGATCACCGTGAGGTGGGTCATGGCGGCGGCCCATGCATGCTGCACAACGCCAGCTATGACTTCAACGATGCGTTGCTTTCCACGGGTGCAAGCTATTGGGTTCGGCTGGCCCAAGGCTGGCTGGCCAAGCCGTGAATGAGGGACCTTTGCTCGCTCGTAAGGGAAAACCCGTACGAGCTTTTGAGCCCTCGCAGATTACCATGCGGTCCCCCAAACCCTGACATCTTGAGGTCACTATGAGAAAGTTCTTCCAATCGTTGGCCACGCTGTTGGTCTTAGCTGCCGTGGCGGCGTCCGCTCAAGCCGGCAAGGTGCGCATTGCCCTGGCCGAAACGCCGTCGGACGAGCTGGCGGCGTTTTTTGTCGCGCTCGATCGTGCCAAGGCTAAGGGCCTGGATTACGAATGGACCGCGTTTGCCGATGAAGAGCTGGCTATTCAAGCCATATTGAGCGGCAAGATGGACATTGGTTTTGGCACACCTTATTCGGTGATGCAAAAGTCCAAAGCGCCGATTCGCATCATCTTCCAACTCTCTAAGCTGAAGTTTTTTCCGGTTACCTCCAAAAAGTACTCCAAGCTTGAGGACCTGAAAGGGCAGCCCATCACGCTGCATTCCCGCGGTGGTGGCACCGACTCGATCGCTAACGTGATCGAGGAAAAAATGAACATGAAGTTTGGCAACCGCTCATACGTGCCAGGCTCTGGCAACCGTGTGGCACTGTTGCTTGGTGGCAAGACCGATGCGACGATCATCGACCTGTCCAACAAGAATAAATTGATGAAGGCGCATGGCGATAAATTCAATGTGTTGCCCATGTTCGATGTGGACGCCAGCGACGAAGCCTTGTTTGCCAACCTGAATTGGCTCCAAGCCAATAGCAAGGATGTGGACATCTTCGTGTCATCGTTGCTGAGCGTGTATCGGGATATGGCCAAGGACCCCAAGATCATCCGCAAGGAGACTGACCCCAAGGGCCCAATTGGCAAGTTGCCCAAAGAAGTGCTGGACAGCCTGGACAAGTTTTACACCGACGCGGTGGAGGGCGGCTTGTATGACAAGGACGGTGGCGGCATGAAAGCAGCCATGGCTGACATGGAGTGGTATTCGCGGGCAGGCCAGCTCAAGGGAGACCTGAAGTCGCTCAAGGTTGAGGACTTCTGGTACATGGAGCCGCTGGAGCGCGCTAAGAAATAAGGCTCGGGCTCGCCCCGGATTCAGGGGCGAGGTCACCGGCGCTCTCCGGTGACCTTCACTGGCGCAAAGCAGGTTTTGCGCCCCCTTTTTTTTGCACTGGTCAATATCGCGTGGTTCTCGCTCGTTTTCGCTCGCCTTTGCTCAATGTCCTCTCAGCGCTGATATTTTTTGGTGCCTGGGAAATCGCTGGTCGCATTCCGATCAGCTTTGCCTTTCCGACTTTTCTGGAGTCCATGCAGGCGCTGTGGGAGCTTGCTGTCGATGGCTCCTTGTACAAGGCCTACGCCGAGACCCTGCGTCCCCTGGTGCTGGGCGTTTTGATATCAGCCCTTTTGGGAATGGCCATCGGCGTCTGGGTTGGCCTGAGCGAAAAGTTTGACTGGTTGATATCGCCAATTTTTGTGGTCATGCAAACCGCACCGCTGGCTGCGCTCATTCCGCTGCTGGTGATGGCCTATGGGATTGGTCTGACCTCGAAGGTCTTTGTCGTCTGCATCATGGCCATGCCGGTCATCGTGCTCAATACCGCTGGCGGCGTGCGCAACACGCCCGCGTCCATGATCGAGATGGGCCAGTCCTTTCTGGCCAGCCGGTTCGAGGTGATTTACAAAATCGTTCTGCCTGCGGCCTCGCCGATTATTTTTGCCGGTTTGCGTCTGGGTATCTCTGCTGGATTCATTGGCGCCATCCTGGCTGAACTGAAGATCACGCCGACCGGTGTGGGCGACATCATCACCTACAGCCGATCAACCGCGGATTACCCCAGCATGTACGCGGCGATTTTCTCCATCATTGTGCTGGCGGTGATTTTTTTGAACCTGCTTGAAAAGCTGGAGGTGCTGCTGTTTGGTCGCGCCAACCAGAAGTACGCCTCCGACTGAACCGCGCGCCACGGACACCCCTCATGAATTCAACGACCTCGCAAACCGACAGTGCTGTTTCCGTGCGGAACATCTATAAAAATTATGGCGATGTGGAAGCCTTGCGCGACATGTCGCTGGAGTTTCCACGCGGGCAGCTCACCTCGTTGTTGGGGCCCTCCGGTTGCGGCAAGACCACCTTGCTCAAGATCGTGGCTGGCTTGTTGCCGGCCAACAGCGGTCAGGTGCTGATCAACGGTCAGCCAGTCTCTGGGCCAGGACCCGATCGCGCATTTGTTTTTCAGGATTTTGCGCTGCTGCCTTGGGCCTCGGTGTTGCGTAACGTGGCCTTTGGCCTGGAGTTGCGCAAAGTGCCCAAATCCGAGCGTGAGGCCATTGCCGAAAAATATATTGCCAACGTTGGACTCAAAGGCTTTGAGAACAGCTACCCACACGAGCTCTCCGGTGGTATGCGTCAGCGGGTTGGCCTGGCGCGCGCGCTCAGCGTGAATGCACAGGTCTTGCTGATGGATGAGCCTTTTTCTGCTGTCGATGAGCAAACTCGCCGCAAGTTCCAGGAGGACCTTCTCGGCTTGGTCAAGAACGAAAACAAGACGTTTATTTTTGTCACGCACTCGATCGAAGAGGCAGTCTACGTGTCTGACCAGATTGCGATTCTGTTGCCCCGGCCGAGCCGGGTCTCTGAGGTGATCCGCCCGACAGGCTTTCGGCATAAATCGGTTGACAGTATTCGGCGCGACCCCGAGTACCTGGATATCGTTGACCGGATCTGGGCTTCGTTGCGCACTTATGTGCAATAGGAGTGGCTTGTGACCATCTGGGGTATCCGCCTGCCGCCAATGTCTTCCCTGCTGTTGTGGGGTTTGCTGTGGGAATTGATTGGTCAAATAGAGCTGACCTATTTGATCCCGCCCATGAGCGGTATTTTTCAGACCTTGATTGAGATCGCCCCGTCAGACGCTTTCATCGATGCGCTGTTGGAGACCGGGCATGCGTTTTCAATTGGCATTGTTTCAGCGATTCTGATCGGCATACCTGTGGGCGTTTTGATGGGTAAGAGCCGGCTGGCCGATGAGCTGCTTCTGCCCTGGGTCAATATATTCCTGAGCGCCCCTTTGACAGCGCTGGTGCCGGTTTTGATGGTGCTGTTTGGCTTTGGGATTGAGACCATCATCATCACGACAAGCCTATTTGCGGTTTGGATTATTGTTCTGAACGCCCGCGCTGGTGTCATGCAGATCAATCGGTCTTTGATTGAGATGGCGCGCTGCTTTGGTGCAAGCCCTGGCGACGCCTTCTTTAAAATCTACTTGTGGGCGGCCTTGCCTGAGATTCTGGGTGGCGTTCGCATCGGCTTCATCCGCGCGGTCAAGGGCGTGATCATTGGTCAGCTCCTGGTCTCGATTGTTGGTTTCGGTGCCTTGTTTGAACTCTATTCGGCCAATTTCCTGATGAAGCACTTCTGGGCCGTTCTGCTGGTGCTTTTTGCGCTGTCGTTCCTGATTGCTGAGTTTTTGGCGTACCTGGAGCGTCGCGTGTCGTACTACGCGTCCCGTCGCTGATAAAGCGCGGGCGTTCATCTTTAACCGAAGGAACCTGAAGAATGTCGAACTATGTGATTGATCAGCCTGCCCGCGTAAGCCTGCCCGTTCGTGGCTCGGATGCGCGCTTCCCCGTGCGCCGCATTTATTGCATCGGCCGCAACTATGCTGATCATGCGATTGAAATGGGTCATGACCCCAACAAAGAGGCACCGTTTTTCTTTCAGAAGAACGCTGAAAACGTGGATACCAGCGGCTCCTTTCCTTATCCGCCACAAACCAACGATGTGCATCACGAGATGGAAATGGTGGTTGCGCTCAAAAGTGGCGGCGCCAATATCAGTGAGGCCGACGCGCTGCAGCACGTTTATGGCTACGGTCTGGGACTGGATATGACGCGCCGCGACCTTCAGGGCGAGGCCAAAAAAACGGGCAGACCGTGGGAGATTGGCAAAGCTTTCGAGCGCTCTGCGCCGATGAGTGAGTTGGTTCCTGTGAGCCAATGTGGCCACCTGGACAAGGGCCGTATCGCCTTGAAGATCAATGGCAAAGAGCGCCAGGTGGGCGATCTCAACCAGATGATCTGGAAAGTGCCAGAGATGATTTCCTATCTTTCTCGCTTTTATGACATCGCAGCCGGTGACTTGATCATGTCGGGCACACCAGCCGGGGTCGGCCCGGTGGTGAAGGGTGATGTGATGGCGGGTGAAATCGAGGGCCTGGGTAGCTTCACGGTGACTGTGGTCTAAAGCCAGCCTTTGACCGCGCGGGTTTTAAGCCATAGCGAGGTCGGCCGCCAGGCGGCGCTTGACTGGCGTGGGGGTGCAGCCGCGTGCCCTAACTGGCTTCACTCTGGCGCTGGTGCGCCATCTCCAGCAGGCCCTCAAATAGCAGGTTTTCGATCAGCTCGAAGGGCACCGACAGGCTCGGTGCCATTTTCCAGCCTGCGCCACCCGTCATGACGCAGCGCGGCTCAGCGCCGCAGCGCTGGCGTACATGCTCGACCATGCGCGCCATCGCACCCGCGATCGCGTAGGTGCCACCACTGGTTAGCGCATCGCTGGTGTTGGTTGGAAAGTGGCAGACGTTGCCGGTGGGCACATGCAGACCAGCAGTTCCGGACTCCAGTGCGCGCAGCATGATGCCGTGCCCAGGCAGGATGAAGCCGCCCAGAAAGCGGCCGCTGGCGTCAATCGCATCCACGGTCACTGCGGTGCCCACCATGACCACGACCAAAGGGCGGCCCGATTCGCCGGCGCCAAAGTGATGCCAGGCGCCAATCATGGCAACCCAGCGGTCTGCGCCCAGGCGTGCCGGGTGGTCGTAGCCGTTGGTGATGCCGGCTTCCTTGGCCCTTGGCACCACCCAGTTGGGCGCGACATCCCAGATTTCCATTTGTTCGGCAACCCGGTGCTTGACCGAGTCGCTGGCTACCAGGCAGCCCAGCATGCGCTCAGGCGCAGGCACACGAGCCCAGGGCCCTTCGGCCAGGCGATCGATGTTCTCCAAAAACTCCACACCGTGCGCGAGCAGCGGCGCGCTGCGGTGTGGCGCGCCGTATACCGCCCACTTCAAGCGGGTGTTGCCAACATCAAGCGCTAAAAAACTCATGGCGCAATTATGACGGGCAAGGCCTTTTTGGCCAGGGCTGCGCTTCAGTTCTGACGCCAGGGCAGGCCGTTGAATTGCCAGCCACCCAAGCGCCCTCGTTGGCCCTGGGGGTCAGGGTCGCCCTCGAAACCATCAATGATGTTGTAGGCGATCAGGCCTAACTCAGTGGCGCGCCTAGCCGCAGCGATCGATCGAACCCCGCTGCGGCACAGCATCAGGGCTTTTTTACCAGGGGGGACTTCGCGCAGGATTTGCTCATCGAACCCCGGGTTGCTTGCCATGCCCGGCCACTGTTTCCAGGCAACCGCTTGGGCGCCTGGAATGAAGCCAACCCAGGCTCTCTCAGCGTCGGTGCGGACATCAATCAAGACCGCCTCATCGGCTTGCCACCAGGCCATGGCCAGCGTGCATGACACATCGCCTGCATACCCTTGGGCAGCGCGTTCGACCAATTGGTGCGGCGCTGGAGCGTCATGGCGCAGCAGCCCGGACTGTAGATTGGCTGGCACAGCCTCCGCCAGCCGCTTAGGTGGCGGCAGATTCAGCGCGTTCATGATCGCCACAAACTGCGCCTCGCTTTTGCCGGCGATGCGGGCATTGTTGGCTTTCTCGTAGCCAATCGTGCTGTGGCTTCGGCCCTGGTAATCGTGCCCAGGCCAGACCGTACATGTTGGCGGTAGTTTGAACAAGACCTCGGTCAGGCTGTGATACAGGGCCTTCGGGTCACCCGACTGAAAGTCGGTACGACCGCAGCCATTGATCAACAGCGTATCGCCCGTGAACACGTGTTCGCGCCAGACAAAACACATGCTGCCGCCGGTATGCCCCGGGGTGTGCCAGGCCTGCAGACTTTCCCCACCAAAACGCAGCACCTGGCCATCTTTGATCTGGATCGCAGCGGTTCGAATGCCGCAATCTTCGGGGGCTGCGGTCTGGGCACCGGCCAGTTCAGCCAGTTGTCCGGCGCTGGTGATGTGGTCGGCGTGGGCATGTGTCTCCAGGGTCAGCACCAAGCGCAGTCCCCTTTCGCGCAGCACCTGCAGGTCGCGTTCAATTTGGGTGTCAACCGGGTCAATGATCAGTGCTTCGCGGGTTTGTTCGTCGCACAGGATGTAGGTGTAGGTGCTGGAGGCTGGGTCGAAAAGCTGAATGGGATGCATGGGTTGCGGGGGACGGGGTAATGGGTTGAAAGCGGCTCGAAGCCACAGAATTGGTCATTGCGGCCTCGGTTTTATCACACAAGCCCAGGTGATTAATGACGATTTGCTATCAAAAAGTTAAAGGTATTGTGAGGCTTTTTTGTTATCTTTAACCGTAATCCTAGGGTTAACCCGACCTACAGAGTGGCGCGCTCTGGGGTATCGTTGTGAGGTCGGTCCGCGGTTTGTTGGAGAGCCGATGATCTTTTAACTCTTATTGGAGAAAGCATGTCTGAAATTGTTAAATCGGAAGTCAAGGCAGAGCCTACAACTGCCTCGCGCCGCAAGTTTTTTGTTGCCGCTGGTGCTGCCGCAGTAGCAGCTGCACCCGTCGTTGGTGCACGTGCCCAAAGTGCGGCGGTCGCCGTTAAGCCGAGCCCTGTCGTGTTCAAGATGCAAGGTGCCTGGGGTGCTAAGGACATCTTCAACGAAATGGCCGAAGACTATGTCAAGCGCGTCAATGAAATGGCCGGTGGCCGTCTGAAGCTGGAGTACCTGACTGCTGGTGCTGTGGTCAAGCCCTTCGAGGTGACCGATGCGGTGAGCAAAGGCGTGCTCGATGCTGGTCACACTGTGGCCGTGTACTGGTACGGTAAATCCAAAGTGGCTTCGCTGTTTGGTTCGGGACCGATCACCGGTGCTAATGCCGACCAGACCCTGGGCTGGATGTACGCAGGTGGTGGTCTTGAGCTCTACGAAGAACTGCAAAAACAACTTAACCTGAACCTCAAAGGCTTTTTTGCTTTCCCTATGCCCACACAGCCGCTGGGATGGTTCAAGAAAACCCCGCCCAAGACAGCCAAAGAACTCAACGGCTTCAAGTACCGTACCGTGGGCTTGGCCGCTGACCTGATGCAAGAGCTGGGCATGAAAGTGACCCAGTTGCCCGGCGGCGAGATTGTGCCGGCGATGGAGCGTGGTGTGATCGATGCTTTCGAGTTCAACAACCCCACCTCAGACAGCCGTTTCGGCGCACAGGACGTGGCCAAGTACTACTCGATGGGCTCCTACCACCAGGCCATGGAGTTCTTTGAAATCATCTTCAACAAAGACAAGTACAACGCGCTGCCTGATGACCTCAAAGCCATCCTGCGCTACGGCGTAGAGGCTGTTTCGTCGGCCAACACCTGGAAAGCCCAGGACAACTACTCCAAGGACCTGCAAAAACTCATCACCAAGGACAAGGTTCAGGTGTCCCGTACACCCAAGGCCGTGTTCGATGCGCAAATCAAGGCCTGGGACAAGGTGGTTGCCAAGCTCGAAGGCGAAGACCCTTTCTTCAAGAAGGTGTTGGCTTCGCAGAAAGACTGGGCGCGTCGCGTGGCGTACTACAGCTTCTTCAATGATGCTGACTACAAGACCGCGTTTGAGCACGTGTTCAAGACCAAATTGCCAGCCTAATTTAATTACCTTGATCTGGTCGCCGCCGCTACGGTGGCGACCTTTTTTTTTGAGTGTTCCATGGAAAATTTCATACGCAACGTTGATGCGTTCTCCAAGGCGATTGGTCATTGCTTCGGCTGGACTGTGCTGGTGCTGACTGCGGGCACCTGCTACGAGGTTTTCATGCGCTACGTCATGAACGACCCGACATCGTGGGCTTTCGATATGAGCTACATGTTTTACGGTGCCTTATTTTTGATGTCTGGCGCTTATGCCCTGGCGGCAGACGCACATGTGCGTGGCGACTTTATCTACCGCAAGTGGAAACCGGAGAACCAGGCCAAAGTTGACCTGGTGCTCTACTTTATTTTTTACTTTCCCGGTGTGCTGGCTCTGGTGTTTTCGGGCTGGTCGTATGGGATGGAGTCGATGCGGATTTCGGAGGTGAGTGTCAACAGCCCGGTGGGTGTGCCGGTATGGCCTTTGAAGATGATCATCCCATTGGCTGGACTAACCCTACTGTTGCAGGGCGCCGCGGAGGTCTGTCGTTGTTTGGTGACGATTCGCGACAAAAAATGGCCTTCTCGTGGCGACGACGTGGTGGAACTGGAAGTTGCTCTGCAAGAGCAATATGGCAACAAAAAAGAGAGTGCGTCATCATGAGCAATCCCTCCATCGCCCTGATGATGCTTGGGCTTTTTATCGTTTTTATTTTTCTGGGGTTTCCGATCGCCTTCACGCTGATGGCCATGGGCATCATGTTTGGCCTGTACGCCTATTGGGACCCAGCCAGCAGCATTTTGGAGAACAAGATTTTTTACTTGTTCACCCAGAACACGTTCAGCATCATGAACAACGACGTGCTGATCTCGATCCCCTTGTTTCTGTTCATGGGGTACATCATTGAGCGAGCCAATATCCTGGATCGCTTGTTTTTGAGCCTG
Source organism: Rhodoferax sp. (assembly GCA_030833685.1). Taxonomy (GTDB): domain Bacteria; phylum Pseudomonadota; class Gammaproteobacteria; order Burkholderiales; family Burkholderiaceae_C; genus Rhodoferax. The sequence continues at coordinate 9,244 of JAURGS010000037.1, forward strand.
CAGGTTAACCTGCGCCACGTGCCGGGTTCCATGGCCGTTGCAGCGTTGATCACTTGCGCCTTGTTTGCCACGGCCACAGGCATTGTGGGTGCGGTGGTTACGCTAATGGGCTTGCTTGCCTTCCCAGCCATGTTGAAAGCCGGCTACGACGAGAAATTGTCAGCTGGCGTGATTGCGGCTGGTGGCACGCTGGGTATTCTCATTCCGCCATCGATCATGTTGATCGTGTACGCGGCGACAGCAGGTGTCTCGGTGGTCAAACTCTACGCGGCTGCCATGATCCCGGGCATCACGCTGGCTGGCTTGTACCTGGTGTACGTGATTGGTCGTGTGGTCATCAACCCCAAGCTGGCACCCAAACCCAAAGAGGTGGATCAGATCAGTTTTGCCCAGTCGATCTACATGCTGGTAACGGCCTTTTTGCCATTGGCTCTGTTGATCATGACCGTGCTGGGATCCATTCTGTTTGGCCTGGCTACCCCCAGTGAGGCGGCCGCCATGGGCTCACTCGGTGGCGTGGTTTTGGCCATTGCTTATCGGGCATTTTCCTGGCAGCGTCTGCGCGAGGCGGTGTTTCTAACGGCCAAGACCACGGCCATGGTGTGCTACCTATTCGTGGGCTCCTGGACGTTCTCCAGTGTGTTCTCCTACCTAGGCGGCGAGTCGGTGATCAAGGAGTTTGTTCTGGGTATGGATTTGTCGACGATTCAATTCCTCTTGCTCACCCAAGCCATCATCTTCATTCTGGGCTGGCCGCTGGAGTGGAGCGAGATCATCATCATTTTTGTGCCGATCTTCCTGCCCATGCTTGAGCACTTCAATGTGGATCCGATGTTGTTTGGTGTCCTGATCGCGGTCAATTTGCAGACGTCGTTCCTGACGCCGCCGATGGCGATGTCGGCGTATTACCTGAAGGGTATTGCGCCGGCATCCGTCGAATTGTGGACCATATTCAAGGGCTGTTTCCCGTTCCTGGCGATGGTATTTGTCACCCTGGGCTTGATTTATTTCGATCAAGAGCTGGTGACTTGGTTGCCTGACCTGATGTACAACGTTGACAACGTTGTAGTACCGCAAGCAGACCCGGGTGACGGATCCGTCATGGACCCGTCCTTCCTGGGTGGTTCATCGTCAAAATAAGTTGGTGAGAGCCGGGCCTTGTCGGCCCGGTCTGGAGATCTGTGGTGAGTGAAGAAGGCAAGTATTTGTACCAGGTGGGTGCCGTAGAGCTGGTGGGCCATTTGGCGCGCGGTACCGTGGACCTGAAGGAGTATGCCCAGGGCATGATGGGGTTTACGCAGGCCACAGATCCGCAGGTGAAGGCTTTTGCGCATTTTTCACCTGAGATCATCGGCATGCAGCTCGAGCGCTTGCAACGCCATCGCCAGATGGACGCAGCGCCCTTGCCGCTTTTGGGCGTGCCCATCGCCGTCAAGGACAACATTGACACCGAGGACTACCCTACTGAGTTGGGCTTTGTAGGCACCCAGGGGCGTACGCCCCGTGTCGATGCGTATTTGGTGCACCGTTTGCGTGCAGCGGGTGCCGTGATCTGGGCCAAGTCCAACACAACAGAGCTTGCGTATTTCAACCCGACCGTGACTGAAAACCCGCGCTTGCCCGGTCATACGCCTGGCGGCTCGTCCAGCGGTTCTGCCGCGGCAGTCGCTGCTGGGTTGGTGCCGGTGGCTATTGGCACCCAGACCAATGGTTCCGTCATTCGGCCAGCCTCGTTTTGCGGCGTGTTTGGCTTCAAGCCAACGCGGGGTTTGATCTTCAACGGTGGCGTGCTGAAATGCTCGGAGTCCCTGGATCAGATCGGCGTTTTTGCGCGCAATATTGAGGATCTCGCGGCGGTTGCCGAGGTGATGATTGGTGGCCATGAGGACAGCACCGGCCGCCTGGTATTTCCCATGCGTATCCGTGAACTGGCAGCGCAGGAGCCACCCTTGCCGCCTAAGCTCATGTTTGCGCGCACGCCCATGTGGGACCGGGTCGAGCAGCAGGCACAAGCTGCATTTGAAGACTTGCTTGCCGAGCTGCAGGACTGCATGAGCGAGGTGGAATTGCCTGCCTCGGTTTCTAATGCGATCCCGATGCTCAAAACCGTCATGGAAGCCGAGATGTCGGCCAACCTCAAGCCGTTGATCGATGCCCATGGCGGGCAGTGCAGCCAGGCAATGAGCGATTTGATTGCCCGCGGGGCCCAAACCAAGGCGGTTGACTACCTGCACGCCCGAGAGCGCATGCCTTTGGCCACCCAAGGGTTTGAAGAGTACTTTGATCATTTTGATGCGATCGTGGCGCCCGCTACTTTGGGCCCCGCGCCCAAAGGCCTGGATACCACCGGTGACCCCATCATGAACACCATCTGGACCTACGCCGGACTGCCTTGTGTTTCGCTGCCGCTGCTGCAAACCGAAGATGGCAAACCGATTGGGGTTCAACTGATTGGCAAGGCCAACGAGGACGGTCGTTTGCTGCGCACGGCGCGATGGCTCATGCAACGCCTGAGCAGCGCCACTTGAAATATTTGGAATAAAGGATGTGAACATGAATGTAAAAGTTTTTAACTTCATTGCCCTGGTGTTGTTGGCCTTGTTTTTCTGGCCCTACATTCATAAGCTGAAAGAAGTGGACCTGATGGTGGTGCTGATCGGGGGGCTGGCCATGCCCATCTATGACTTTTTGTTTTTCAAGGAAAAGAAGGAATAGTTCCCGCCTGCCGGCAGGGTTGAAGGGGACGCGTCGACGTCCCTTTTTCCTTTTTGTTTCAACCCGTTACCATTGGCGTTTTGTGCAGCAGCCCAAGCTGGTCTGGGCCGCGATGCACGACAGATGTGAATTTGCTCGATGACAGATTTATCCGCTGAATTGCAAGCGCTCGCCCAATACCGTCCCCGCCACAAAGTTCGCTTTGTGACCGCGGCCAGCCTGTTTGATGGCCATGATGCGGCGATCAACATCATGCGTCGCATCCTGCAGGGCATGGGTGCTGAAGTGATTCACCTGGGGCATAACCGTTCGGTCGATGAGGTGGTCAGCGCTGCTTTGCAAGAGGATGTGCAAGGCATCGCCGTGAGCTCGTACCAGGGTGGCCATGTCGAGTACTTCAAGTACATGGTTGACCTGCTCAAAAGCAGGGGCGGCGAGAACATTCAGGTTTTTGGCGGTGGTGGCGGGGTGATCGTGCCCGGCGAAATCGCTGAGCTGCAGGCCTACGGCGTGGCCCGCATCTACAGCCCAGAAGACGGACAACGCATGGGGCTGGCCGGCATGATTGGCGAGATGGTGATGCGCTGCGACAAGAGCCTCTCGGCGCTGGCGCCTCGCAGCCTGGACGCTATTCAAGGCCAAACCGAGCCTGCCTGGCGCGCACTGGCGCAATTGATCACGGCTCTTGAGAACGCACAGGCCGACAAGCCCATGCTTGAAGCGCTGCGCGAGGCGGCTGGCGCATTCAAGGCACCGGTCATTGGCATCACCGGCACGGGTGGCGCGGGCAAATCAAGCCTGACCGATGAGCTCATTCGCCGGCTGCGCCTGGATCAGGACGACCAGTTGCGGGTCGCGGTCATCAGCATCGACCCGTCGCGGCGCAAGTCAGGCGGTGCTTTGCTGGGTGATCGCATCCGCATGAATGCCATACAACCCTGGCAGCAAGGGCCTCGTGTCTTCATGCGCAGCCTGGCCACGCGCGACTTTGGCTCGGAAATCAGCGCAGCCTTGCCCGATGTGGTGGCGGCTTGCAAGGTGGCCGGCTTTGATCTGATTGTGGTTGAAACCTCTGGCATTGGGCAGGGGGACGCGGCCATCGTGCCGCATGTGGATGTGCCCCTGTATGTCATGACACCGGAGTTTGGCGCAGCCAGCCAGTTGGAAAAGATCGACATGCTGGACTTTGCCGAGTTTGTGGCGATCAACAAATTCGATCGCAAAGGCGCTTCGGACGCTTTGCGTGATGTGGCTAAACAGGTGCAGCGTAACCGTGAAGCCTGGACAACGCCGATGGAGCAGATGCCGGTTTTTGGGACCATGGCCGCGCGCTTCAATGACGACGGCGTGACTGCGCTGTACCAGGCGCTTAAGCCACGCCTCAAAGCCCTGGGGCTCAAGCTCGGCGCAGGCCGACTGCCGGGTGTCGCCGTTCGGCACAGCACCCATCAAAAGCCTGTGGTGCCGGCAGGGCGTACGCGCTACCTGGCTGAAATCAGCGAGACGGTCCGGTCTTACAAGCAGCGTGCGCGCAGCCAGGCCAGGCTGGCACGCGAGCTGCAGCAGCTGCGTGCTACCGCGGCGATGCTGCACGCCGATGACCCTAACCGTGACGGTGCGAAAAACACGGTTTTACGACTTGCCCAGGAGCGAGCCAATATGCAGGACGCCGCAGCGCGTCGCCTGATTGAACAGTGGCCGGATATGCAAAAGGCCTACGGTGGTGATGAGTACGTGGTGAAAATCCGCGATAAAGAAGTTCGCACCACACTGACCAGCAAGACGCTCTCAGGCACCAGTGTGCGCAAGGTTTACCTGCCCAGTTTTGAAGACCACGGCGAGATCCTGAAATGGCTGATGCTTGACAACGTGCCAGGCAGCTACCCCTATACCGCGGGCACATTTGCTTTCAAGCGCGAGAATGAGGACCCCACCCGCATGTTCGCAGGCGAAGGCGACGCCTTTCGGACCAACAAGCGGTTCAAGCTGCTCAGTGAAGGCATGCCAGCCAAGCGCTTGTCAACCGCGTTTGACTCGGTCACCCTGTACGGCAACGACCCCGATTTAAGACCTGACATTTACGGCAAGGTGGGTAACTCGGGTGTGAGTATCGCCACGCTCGATGACCTCAAGGTCTTGTACAGCGGCTTTGATTTGTGCGACCCCGCCACCAGCGTGAGCATGACGATCAACGGCCCGGCGCCGACGATTCTGGCCATGTTCATGAACACGGCGATTGACCAGAACCTGGACAAATTTAAGCAGGACAACGGCCGCGAGCCCACCGACACCGAGGCGCAGAAGATTCGCGAATGGGTGCTGGCCAATGTGCGCGGCACGGTTCAGGCCGACATTCTGAAAGAGGACCAGGGCCAGAACACTTGCATCTTCTCCACCGAGTTCAGCCTGAAGGTGATGGGTGACATCGCCAGCTACTTTGTGCACCACAACGTGCGCAATTTCTACAGCGTCTCAATCAGTGGCTACCACATTGCCGAGGCCGGCGCCAACCCGATTAGCCAATTGGCCTTCACCCTGTCCAATGGCTTTACTTTTGTCGAAGCCTACCTGGCGCGGGGCATGCATGTTGATGACTTTGCGCCTAACTTGTCTTTCTTCTTCAGCAACGGCATGGACCCCGAGTACACCGTGATGGGGCGGGTGGCGCGGCGTATCTGGGCCGTGGCGATGAAAGAAAAGTATGGCGCCA
>JAURGS010000380.1 GCA_030833685.1 Rhodoferax sp.
CTCGGAAGATGTTCGCACCCCCGCCTGAAACACCGACGTTCCCCAGAGCCAATTGAAGGATGCAGGAGGCCCGAGTCATGTTGTTACCGATGGTGTGCTGCGTTTGGCCCATACACCATACGATCGTTCCAGGCCTGTTTGTCGCTAGAGTCTTCGCGGCCTGATACATCTCTGCCTCAGGGACACCCGTAACTTCCGTAACTTTCGAGGGAGTCCACTTTTCCATGACCTCTTTTTTGATTTGGTCCATACCCCAGACACGGTCATTAATGTACTGTTTGTCTTCCCAACCATTCTTGAAGATGTGGTAGAGGAGACCGAACAAGAACGGAACATCAGTGCCTGATCGAAGGCGAACAAATTGGTCAGCCTTGGCAGCTGTGCGAGTAAAGCGCGGATCAACAACAATCACCTTGCAGCCATTTTGCTCTTTGGCAGCAAGCAAGTGAAGAAGCGAAACCGGATGTGCCTCAGCAGCATTCGATCCGATGTAGATTGCCGACTTCGAGTTGCGCATGTCGTTATAACTATTGGTCATGGCGCCATAGCCCCACGTATTTGCGACACCTGCAACCGTTGTCGAGTGACAAATTCGAGCTTGGTGATCGCAGTTATTTGTTCCCAAAAACGCAACAAATTTTCTTTGAAGATATCCCTGCTCGTTATTACACTTTGAAGAACCGACAAGAAACAAAGAATCAGGACCACTCTTCTTTTGAAGATCTTTTACTTTCGCAGAAATCTCTTT
>JAURGS010000381.1 GCA_030833685.1 Rhodoferax sp.
CACGGGCAGGGAATCAGCCGTCGAACTGCGCCGATTGGCACTGAAGCAATGGGTTGGGCTGACGGCTTATGAAATACAAGAGATCCATTCAGGAAATCAGCACTGGGGCAATTTTGCTTGCGCCATCGAAGCCAAACTAAAGGAGAAGAACACATGACTAACCACATCGGACTGGATGAACTTGCTATACAAGAAGGTATACGCAAGCCGTGGGAAACCCTGCTGATGATGACAAAAACTGCGTATGGGCTTTATGCTTTTACGCACAAGGATTTAGAGCAATTCGCCACACTTGTAGCCGCAGACGAGCGTGAGGCGTGTGCAAAGGTGTGTGAAACTTTTGACCAACGAGAAGCATTCAATGATGAAGATATGGCCGTTGCTGATGCTTGCGCTACCGCCATCCGAGCAAGGGGACAAGCATGACTAAAGACGAAGCATTGAAGCTGGCGCTGGAGGCGTTGGAAGTGGCAAACAGTTGCGTTGACGGCTACTACATCCCAAAAGGAAAGACACATTTGCCAGAAATTGAATTAGCTATCACCGCCATCAAAGAAGCCTTAGCCAACGAAGCCCTCGACAAGATGGCAGAGAACGCCAGAGAGTTAGGGCTGGACTATGAGCCAGCACAGCGCACATGGGCTGGTCTGACGGATGGTGAAGTAGACAAGATGATTCTTCTCATGGGTTTCCCCCCTGATTGGATAACAGAAAACGCCATCGTTAAAAAT
>JAURGS010000382.1 GCA_030833685.1 Rhodoferax sp.
AGTGAGCCAAGCAGGATGCCAGGTGCCAGTGTGCGGGCCACTGGCCACATTACTGCGCCATGCTTGTGATGGGCCCGCACCGAGGAGAGTGAAGTGAAGCAAATGGTGGCCAAAGAGGTGGCCACAGCCATTTTGACCACATGTTCTGGCGAAAAACCCTTGCTTTCCAGGATCATGGTCATGAAAGGCACCATAATCATGCCGCCACCTATGCCGAGTAAACCGGCCAGAAAACCTCCGGCAGCGCCCATCAGGGCGAGTTCTGCAATCAACTGCGCATCCATGTGAATCGGGGGAGTTAAAAAAAAGAGTGTCTGCAAATGTTGCCGGACCGCATCCTGAACCGGGGTTCAGGTGGGCGAGGGCAGACTGGCGTTGGGTTCATCTGACGCGAGATGATCACGCTCACCAGCCGATGTACCAAGCCCGAGATCAAAGAGCATTGGTTCAAGGAAATATAAAGCCCGATGCGAGCCGCAGACCGTCCCATTGTAGGCCTTGGCCTGAGCGCTGCTTATTGCTTGAGGCTTTGCATGAGCCCGAGCGTGCCGGCCGGGCGGTCAGAGCAGTTGGCCGTCGCCGCCCAGAGCCTGATCGAGTCGGGACATGAGGCCGGCCAGCTGCTGGGGATCGACCCCAGCGGCATCGTTGGCAGCTGCCGGTGTGCTGGCTCCGCCCGCTGGCGCCGCAGTCGCAGCGGACCCGCGATCGCTCAGTTCAAAGGCCAGATT
>JAURGS010000383.1 GCA_030833685.1 Rhodoferax sp.
CACTGAAAACATTTCGGGTTTTGCCCTCGCCCACATCCAGGGTCAGGCGCAACAGCTTGGTTGATCCATCCACCGCCTCGCAATCGACGATCTTGGCGATGCGCAGGTCGATCTTGCCGAATTCATCAATGCTGATCGTCTCGGCAATCGCTTCGCCGCCGGGCAGGACGACTGGCGCGGCGGGTTCTGCCGGTGGCTCGAACAAGGCATCCAGAAGCTTGGGGTCCACCCGCTGCATCAGGTGCTGGTAAGCGCCGATGGCATGACCGGCGCCAAGTGACACTTGCGCATCGGACCAAGCCATGGGCTGAATTTTCAAAAAGGACTCCACCTGCGCGGCCAGCGCGGGCAACACCGGCTTCAAGTAAAGAGTGAGCAGGCGGAACGCCTCGATGCACACTGTGCAGACATCATGCAGCCGGTTGTCCATGCCGGCCTGCTTGGCCAGTTCCCAGGGCTTGTTCTGGTCGACGTATTCGTTCACGCGGTCGGCTAGCAGCATCACCTCACGCAGTGCCTTGCCGTACTCGCGTTCGCCCAGCAACTCGGCCACCTGCGGCGCAGCGGCACGCAGGTGCTCGATCACCGCATCCCCATCGGCCGAGATCGTGCCCAGCTTGCCGTCAAAGCGTTTGGCAATAAAGCCGGCTGAACGCGAGGCAATGTTGACGTACTTGCCGATCAAGTCGGCATTGACCCGGGCGACAAAATCGTCGGGATTGAAATC
>JAURGS010000384.1 GCA_030833685.1 Rhodoferax sp.
GGAGGACGGCAAGTTGTTGGTTATCTTGAATGACAACGACATGTCCATATCACCGCCCGTTGGTGCGCTCAACCGCTACCTGGCGCAGCTGATGAGTGGCCAGTTTTACTCAGCAGCCAAAGACGTGGGTAAGCGCGTTCTGAAGAACGCGCCACCGCTGTTTGAATTGGCCAAGCGGATCGAGGAAAGTGCCAAGGGTATGGTGGTGCCCGCCACGCTGTTTGAAAAGTTTGGCTTCAATTACATTGGCCCCATTGATGGTCATGACCTCGACTCGCTGATACCCACCCTCGAAAACCTAAAGCATTTGTCCGGACCGCAATTCCTGCATGTGGTGACAAAGAAAGGGCAAGGCTACAAGCTCGCAGAGGCGGACCCGGTGCTGTACCACGGCCCGGGCAAGTTCGATCCCGCCGTCGGAATCCAGAAATCCAGTACGCCGGCGAAGCCCACGTTCTCAGCCGTGTTCGGGGACTGGTTGTGTGACATGGCAGCAGCCGATCCCCGGCTGGTAGGCATCACACCCGCCATGCGCGAGGGCTCGGGTATGGTGACTTTCGCTGAGCGTTTTCCCAAGCGCTACTTCGACGTCGGTATCGCAGAGCAACACGCGGTCACATTTGCTGCTGGTATGGCGTGCGACGGCATGAAACCTGTGGTTGCCATCTACTCCACCTTTTTGCAACGGGCTTACGACCAGCTGATTCATGATG
>JAURGS010000385.1 GCA_030833685.1 Rhodoferax sp.
GCCCTCGGGCAATGGGTCGGGGGTGTTGTAGTCACCTATGTAAATGTCCAAGCCGTCCATGATGTTGTAGTGCGGGTCGGCCAAGAGTTTTTTCATGGCGGCGTTGCGCACTTCTGGCGACACACCTTGCGTCATGTAGGACGTGAAATCAGATTCGGGCGTGAGTTTGGAGACATCCTCCAGGGTCAGAAGCTTGGCAGGCTCTTCTGTTGTTGTGCTTTGCGAATTGGGCGCAGTATTTTTTTGAAGTGCACCCGCCTGAGTGGCCACGGGTGCATTTTGAGTTGTGGCTTGTAAGGGGTTTGTCTGTGGCTGGGCGTTGGCCTTTGGCAAAGGTTCAGCCAAAGGAGCGCCTTGTTTCACCGCTTGCTTGCGCTGCGACCAACGGCTGAAGAAGTTGCCGCTGTCTCCGTTGTTGCCTGGCTGGCTCATGCGCCGTCCACTTTCCGGCCCGATCGGTCGCCGGTAGTCACCTTGGCGGGTTGACCAAAACGATCTGTGAGGGCTTGAAAGCTTTGAGGCCGCTGACGGCGTTTCACCTCGGGGGTGTAATGGTCATTGGCAAATTCACGCACCCATTGAACGATGTCGGGTGAGGCTGGTACTTGCTCAATGGTTTCTTGCGCGTCAAGCCAACGGCCAGCATCGTGATAACTGAGCGACACGCGCTCGGGCACAGCCACCAATTCCTCACTCAGTGCGACTCGCTCT
>JAURGS010000386.1 GCA_030833685.1 Rhodoferax sp.
TGCGTCAGCGCATTGCCGAAAGTTTTGAAGCCGCCTTAAGGCTGGCAGAACAACGTGCTATCGCCGTTGAAATGGACACGGGCAAAGAACACATGTTCAATGCCAAGTTTGCCTGCCCTGTGTGTCATTACTCAATTGCAGAACTCGAACCGCGCTTGTTCTCTTTTAACTCGCCCATGGGCGCTTGCACCACGTGCGATGGCCTGGGCACCACCGAAGTATTTGACATTGACCGCGTGGTGGCCTTTCCCAGCTTGAGTTTGGCCAGTGGCGCCATCAAAGGCTGGGACAGGCGCAATGGTTTTTACTTCAGCATGCTAGAGAGCTTGGCCAAGCATTACGCATTTGATGTAGAAGCACCTTTTGAATCTCTGCCAGAGGCAGTACGGCACAGTATTTTGTGGGGTTCGGGCGAAGAAGACATCAAGTTCAGTTACATCATGGAGTCGGGTGCTTCCAAGGGCAAAAAGGTGTCTAAAAAGCACCCCTTCGAAGGCATCATTCCCAACCTGACGCGCAGGTACAAAGAAACCGATTCCAGCGTGGTTCGCGAAGACTTGGCGCGCATGCGCAGTCACCATGCGTGTGCAGATTGCAAGGGCACGCGTTTGCGCAGCGAAGCACGCCATGTGCGAATCGGCGAGGGCACGCAAGCGCGCGCCATTTACGAAGTGAACCATGTCACTTTAGGCGAAGCCCAAACCTATTT
>JAURGS010000387.1:0-335 GCA_030833685.1 Rhodoferax sp.
AATGGCGAAGAAAAACTAGTATTTGACCGGTTTGTTCAGACTTCGCCCGGTAAAATGACGCCTTCGGAGTACGATAACGCAGTGGCTGATCTCACAGCCTTTTTGTCTTGGGCCGCAGAGCCCGCTGCTCAGACCCGCAAACAAATTGGCGTCTGGGTACTGCTCTTTTTAGGCATCTTTTTTGTCTTTGCCTGGCGTCTTAATGCAGCCTATTGGCGCGATGTACGTTAGTTCTTAAGTTCGCCGCCGTACTCTTTTAGGGATTCAACCCATGATGGTCTTGTACTCAGGCACCACCTGCCCATTTAGTCAGCGTTGTCGCTTTGTATTGTTTG
>JAURGS010000387.1:345-709 GCA_030833685.1 Rhodoferax sp.
GATATTCGAGATGTCGATTTATTTAATAAACCCGAAGACATCTCGGTGATGAATCCGTACGGACAGGTTCCTATTTTGGTGGAGCGCGACCTCATTCTCTACGAGTCCAACATCATTAACGAGTACATCGACGAGCGCTTTCCTCATCCTCAACTCATGCCCGCCGACCCTGTGCAACGTGCGCGTGCACGCCTGTTGCTGCTGAACTTTGAGCGCGAGCTTTTTGTGAATGTCGAGCCTCTTGAAAAGCAAGACGCCAAGCGCATGGATAAGGCCCGTGTGGTGGTGCGCGATCGACTCTCTCAGCTTGCGCCCGTCGTGGCCAAGTCAAAATTTATGTTGGGCGAAGATTTCTCCATGATTG
>JAURGS010000388.1 GCA_030833685.1 Rhodoferax sp.
CTTTGACCTGCTCTTTGGTCAGCGTAACGTGCATGCTTCCGTTAGAGGTAAAAGTGTGCATCCAAAAGCCATCATGGCAAATGTCCACAATCACCGCGTCGCGGCTATTGATGCTGATACGAATTGCTTCCATACGGTACTCCAGTTGATTGATTGGGCGCCCATCATAGCGGGTAAAAAACTTTTGCACAACTATTTTTTTCTGTGCTATGATGACGGCTCAACAACTAAAGGAGAGTTCAGTGCAGCACTCATCAATCGTCGGCGGTAGCACCGCCAAGCGCGTCATCAGTTGCCCCGGCTCTGTCAAGCTGGTGCAAAAAATGCCCCCGCAGCCGTCGAGCAAGTACGCCGACGAGGGCAGTATGCTACATGAGGCCATCAGCACCATCTTGTCTGATGGCACTGTGCGCGCAGGCATGTTCAAACACAAGGATCAACTACTGACACAGGAGCTATACGATGAAAAAATTGTTCCCGCAATGGACGCTCTCGACGAGATCGATCCCGACGGTGAGTTGGTATACAAAGTGGAAACGCGCGTCGAGTTCGGCGATCTTCTGCCTGGCGTGTTCGGTAGCACCGATCTTATTGGCCGCCTTGATGGTCGAGCCATCATTCTTGACTGGAAGTTCGGTTCAGGCGTTCCAGTCGCAGCCGAGGAAAACGCCCAACTTCTGTTTTACGCGGCCGCTGCGATGCTT
>JAURGS010000389.1 GCA_030833685.1 Rhodoferax sp.
ATGGCTTACCACCATTAGCAATCCAGACAGAGAAGCTGGCGGCAGTGTCTCCAAAAGGCAACATTGCACATTCAGTAGCTAATCGCTTGCGTTCTGCTTGTATCGCCATTTGCCATGTCCGCAAGAACAAATCGAGTTCTTCTCGGGTAGGCTCACCAAATGAGCGAGTGATCTCAACCCATGCGTTTTTCATGTCTTCGTTCATTCTTGTCCCCTTGCTGACAACCATTCGCCAAACTTTGCAGTTTCAGGATAGTTCTTAAACCAATCTTTTGCCGCTTGTTCACTAAGTGACTTAACACCATGCTCAAGGTCAGACTGAACGCACATTGACCACTCGTCCGTTATTTGCTCACGCTCTGCTGCGGCGACAAGGGCGGCAAATGCTTTGATCGAGTCATTGCCAACAATTGCAAATTCATTTGGTCTGCCATGAATATGGATTGCTCCAACCTCCCGCGCCATGCGGATAATGTCTTCTCTTGTCATACTTTCCTCAATACTTGGTTGATTTGTTGACGAATACTCTCTGGCATTGGCTTGGCGTTTTGTCGGTCAGCTTCAATCTGGAGAAGCACAGGGTCAGGGCCAGTGTTTCTAGCGGGTACTGTTGTCCGGGCAACATCAGCGGCTTGTTGGGCAAAAGTCTGCTTTGGAGCAACCCACTCGGCTTTAAATGATCTCCAGCCACGAACA
>JAURGS010000038.1 GCA_030833685.1 Rhodoferax sp.
CTTGGCCACGCGCTTCAATTCCGGGAAATCCCACCGCCCCTTGCGCACGTTTAGCAAGATCAAGTTTGCCCCCGAATCAGCATCAGGATAGAACACGCCCCAGGTGCTGATAACAGAAAAGTCCGCCGTCTCCTTTTTGGAATACGCCGTGTCCAAGCACTGCAAAATGTACTCGCACTGCGGCGGCTCGTCATACTGCCACTTGCGCCACCAGTTGCGCTTCAGGATCGCACCCTCGTCGTTCGTGGGCTGCTGTTGCCACTGAGCATTCCACTTCTTCAAACCAATGGAGAACTTGACCTTCTCCAACTCCTCAATGTTCCAGTATCCCGGCCAAAGGGGCTTGCCAGACGGGAGGATCGCCGGGAACTCCAAAACCTCCCACTGGTCCGCCTTCAAGTTGCCCTGCATCTTGAGCAACCGGCCAGCAGGGTCGTCGGTCTTCCAACGAGTGTTGATCAGGATGATTGCGCCGCCCGGCTGCAAACGCTGACGCGGACCGGACTCATACCACTCCCACGTTTGCTGCATCGCGGTATCAGAGTTGGCGTCCTGCTCATCCAAGATGTCGTCCAGGACAATGACGTCACCGCCACGGCCCGTCATCGCACCGCCCTTACCAATGAAGAACGCTTCACCGCCTTGGGCCGTGTTCCACCGTCCGGCGGCCTTGGAGTCGGCAGAAAGCTGCATGTTCGGGAACAGCTCCTTGTACTTCTCGTCATCGACAAGGTTTCGGATCATCCGGCCAAAGCGCTGCGCTAACTCCGCCGTGTGAGAACCAACAATGAGTTTTGCATCAGGGCGCTTGCCCATGAGATACGCCGGGAACAGATAGCTTCCAAGCTGACTCTTCCCGTGCCGAGGTGGCATGGCCACGATCAAGCGCTTGCACTTACCAGAGATGACCCGGTCAAGCGCAGCAGCAATACGCCGATGATGCTCCCCGACCAACATCTCAGGCCAGACGTACTGACAGAAATCGATAAAGTTTCCCGTTGCGCGCTCCTGGGCTTCCAGAAGTTGCAGACGAAGCTGAAGGCGCAGTAGCTCTTCTTCGGCATCTTGCGGGGTACTAGGTTTGTATGCCATGGGCCCAGGTTTTGGAATTTTTATAAATATACCCCCTAGTTGCGATTTAAGAAACAAGGGGGTGGATCCAGGTCTCAAATAGGTTTTCCTATGTCAAAAATAGGGCTACAGGGCTTCTGCCTCTGAACCGGCCTGTTTATGGCCCCGCCCCGTGGGCTACGCCCACGAAAAACCGGGCGGGGCCATAGGCAAAGCCTATCGGGACAGGCGTCCCGATAAGCGCGCGCGTCTTGACAGGGCCGGGGCCCTGTGCTTGGTCAGGCGGCGGGTGCGGGTAGCTGGGCCGAGGCCCAGGTGTCCAGGGCGGCGGCGGCCTGGGTGTACTGGCCGCGCTTGAACCGCTGGCCGGTGATGTCGGTCGCGGTGCGGAGCATCGCGGAGGGAGTGTAGGCCCGGTTGGCCTGGAGGCCGGTCCGTGCGTACAGTCGCAGGGCATGGGCCACTACCTTGGCCCGGATGATGTTGACTTCCATCGCTCTATCCTTTCTGAGTTGCACCGGCCAGCCCTGGCCGGTGCGGACATTATACACCGGGCCGAGGCCCGGTGCGATGCTTAGGCTTCGGTCTTCGCGGCTTTCTTGGCCTCGTATGCTTCGCGGCTGGCTTTGGCCTGGGCGTCCGCCTCGGCCTCGGACACCAGCTCGATGTGCTCCAGCCGGACCTCGGCGCTGCGGCTGGTGGCGTAGTAGACGCTGCGGCCGGAGTCGATGAGGTAGCTGTAGTCCACCGGGGTCAGGCTGAACAGAAGGCCAGCCAGCGACTGGATGTCTTTGGTGGTCATGCCCTCGGGCAACACGAAGCGGTTGCCATTGATGGTGATGAGCTTGGTGGTTTTCATGGTCCTATCCTTTCTACAGTTTGCCTGACCGGGGCCCCCCGGTCAGTGCCTCCATTATAGTGGACATTTCGTCCACTGTGCAAGAGTTATTTTAGAACTCGATGTTGATGCTGGCATTGCGCAGCTGGCTGCGCACCTCGTTCTCGATGTCCAGGTTGTTCTCCATCCAGGTCTCGACGCGATCGTCGAGGTCCAGGTTGTCGCTGGCCCAGGACTCCATGCGATCGTCGAGGTAGGTATCGGCCCAGCTCTCGATGTACCCGTCCAGACTCTCATCGGCCCAGGCCTCAACGGCCTTAGCCAGATCCTCGGGGGTGACGGGCGTCACCTCGAGCACCGCGACCCGGTCGGCCAGGGCGGCCAGCCGGGCATCGAGGTCCGCGCGCACCAGGGAGAGCTCCGAGGCCTGGGCCTCGGGCTGAACAGGGGCATCGGCCTCGGGCCAGACCTTCGCGGCCGTGTTGACCAGGACCATCATGGCCGTTAGGGCGGCGGCTTTATCGGCGCCTGTAAGGGTGCCAATGATTTCATGCACATAGTGCAGGGCCGCGTCGATTGATTCGCGCTCAGCGAACAGGGCGGAGCGATGCTGTTGGAAGGGGTTTGACATTTCTATCCTTTCTAAAGCCCGGCGCACCGCGCGCCGCGACAGCACCAATTATGCACGGGCCACGGGGCCCGTCCAATGAGATTTTCCTATCGGGGCCCCGGCCCCGATAGCCCCGAAACAGGGCCCACGGGCCCCGATCCAGGCGCCAAGCGCCACAATTTAGGCGGCGAGCGCCAGGGACCAAGGGCCGGGTTTCCCCTTGCGAACCTAACCGGGGGACTTTATGCGTTTTTTGCATGGATTCCCCTCGATAGCCAGGGACTATCGGTCCCTGGGTTTCAATAGGTTAAGCGGAGAGCAATTCCAGGGCCTTTGACTTGAGCGCGGCGCCGGTGCCAAACCATGCCGACTCGAGGCGCGTATTGGCGGAGCGGCCCCGCTCGTGGTCCACCATTTCGGTTACCGCGTTCAAGGCGGCCCAGCGTGTACCGGCCACGCCGGGAATGCCAGAACCGAGCGCGCGGCCGTTGAATAGGTCCATGATGCGGCGATATGCCTTCGACTGGGTAACATCCTTCGCGGCCGTATGGTAAGGCTTCAACAGCTCTTGAACAAAGGCGTCCGCCTCTTCCGCCTTCATTGGTTCGCCTGCCAGTTTGCGGGACTGAATAATGAACCGGTCCCACTCGCTGGTCACAATGCCCAAATCTTGGCGGACCCGGTCAGCATCGAAGCGCTCCGAATGCAAGACTTTCACGGTAGACCCGGCGGCGCCCAGTGCGGCCGTGATGGTGTTATTGCACACCACGCGGATGCTGGTGAATTTAGCCGTAGTGGCCATGGTGCCATCGTAGGACGTGGCCAGCAATAGGTACGGGTCCACCACATCGCCGGCCAAGATTTCCACACCCTTTGCGACTTTCGCCAGGGCCCAAACCCGGCGGCCGTAGCTGAGCGCTCCGGCGGTTTGCAATTCATACCCGCCGGCATCCGCGAGGCGTTCGAAGAAATGCATTACTTCGGCCGGCTGCACCACGTGGTACCCGTCAGACACTACGGCCAGGGGCGCGCCATTGTCTGAGCGGTGCAGAACCTTGCGGCCCTTGAAAGCTTCGGGCTCGCTGGCGTGAGCGTTGCGGAACAGCACCGGGGATTCGTTCACGGTATAGGCGAGCCCGGCTTGTTCGGTCCATTCCTGAATGCCGGCGCCGGGGGTGAGTTCTTGCCCCAGCCCGTGCCAGGGTTTTTGTCCAACGTATGCCATAGCGGCGCGGCCGTTGGTGATATCGAGCATGTGAGCCATTTTGCTATCCTTTCTGAAGTTACCCGGATTCGCCCTCGAACCCAGTGCCTGAATATTAGTCTATTGTTTTTCGCTGATCCAATGAAATTTTCCTATCGGTTCCGGCTTCCCGATAGCCCCTAGTCTCCCCCGAATAGGTCAACCAGGGCCCAGCCAATGATAAAGAACAGCAGCACTAAAAAGAACATTAGCGCGCCTCTTTTCCGGCATCGCCGGCCACGTGATGCCGAAGGAAGCTACCCGGCGGCAGTGACTTCGCGAAAGCTTCCACGGCCTGCGCATCATTCGGGGCGCCGGCTTTACGGGTACCGTGCCACTGCAAAGCCACAGGGCCGGAAGCCGCATAACAGCCCCCCCTACCGGTCCCGACTTTCTTTGCACCGGTCCCATGGGCGACAAATACGATAACTTCGCGACGGTCCGGCCGTGCGCACAGGGGCGAGCCGTTCCCGCAATCTTTGCAAGTGAACGAATCGGACAACTCGGCCGGGCACCGATAGAACCGGGTGCCTTCCACTACGCGCGGCCAACTATCGGAAGTGTCGGACGGGACAGCAATAACGGCCGGCCGGCCGATACTGACAGCCGCTAAGGCCTCATCAACGGTATCGCAACTGGCATTGATTACGGTCTCGCCAGGGCCCGCCTTTGGCAGCATCGCGGCCGGGAAATGGGAATATGTCCAGGCCTTCCCGCGCCGGGGCACCGCCTTCAAAAGGGCCTGCAAATATTCCGCGTCAATTTCGGCGGAGCCGGTTTCATTCTTCGGATGCAGTGCGCAAGACTTCGGGCACGTGCCATAGGTCTCATGGGTGCCGCTACGGTACGTGACCGCAATAGGGCCAGTCTTACGATTCGAGCTAACGGGAACAGTTTTCAGCATGACTCTATCCTTTCTGTTTCGCCCCACTATCGGGACGGCGCCATCATAACCCGGCGGCCGGTTTTTTGTCTAGGTGCTTTCCCTAAGAATTTCGGCCAACTCTCCCCAGGGCATCCCCCGATTAGGCCATTCCCGCAGGGGCGCTACCCGTAGGCCCTGTTCCGCCAGGGCGACAGCATCCATGCCATGATAAAGCAGCACGGCGGCCGGCTTGGTGGCGGTGCCCTTGTACTGAACCAGGACAAAGCACGGGCGCCCCTTGGCCGCATGCCGGGTCAGGAAGGCAACTTGGTGCGGCCGCAAGCCCACTTGAAGGCCGCGCTCCACAACTTTCAATTCCATCATGGCGAAGCCAGGGCCGGCGCCGACCAGCATATCAGGCAAGCCCAAATTGATGCGGTTTTCGATTCGGTCAACATCCACGCCATGCAAGGCGAGCCCTTGCGCAACCCTAGCAGCAAAGGCGGCTTCAGGCTTCATCGTCGGGTCCCAAATCAGGGTCCCGCTCAAATAGATCGGGGGGAGGCTCTGCCACGGGCGGCGTAAAAGCAGGGTCTTGCTCACGGGCAACAGTGTCCAGGACAGTGCCGGTATCGGCGTCAATGATGGCCGAAGGCGGCGGTCCACCGTAAAGCTTCTTCAGTTCGTCAAGCTTGCGCTGGACTTCCTCTTTCGACATGGAATCAATGGTCCCGTGGCGAATTTCCTTCCGATCGACATAGATCGACCCCAGGGCCTGCCCCCGGCGATACTCCGCCTGGACAGCAGCAGCATACGCTCCGGCCTCCAAGGCCTTGTCCCGGATGAGCTGAAGGTCCCGCATGTGCCGCTCATAGCTGGTGTTGTACTTCGAGTTCAACTCGGCGCGGTAGGCCTGAATCGCCGCGACCACGTGAGGATTGATTTCCGGGTTTGTCAACTTCCAGGCCATGACAGAGGCGGACGTATCCTTGTACCCCGCTCGGATCGCCGCCTCTTTCAGCGTGACCCGGCCATCGCCCGAGACATACTCGGTGACAAACTTCCATTCCTTGGCGTTCAGGGTCTTGCGCTGCTTGCGCAGCGGAGCGACTTCCCGGGACATCCGGGTACGCGCCTTGTCTGGAACGACCGGAGGGACGTTCCAGACGTCCTTCTTGGTCATCAGGCAACCCTCCACAGGCGCCAACCCTGCGGAACCTTGCGCATCGAAAAACGCCACGCCGGGGCCCTACGGGCGACAAACCGCAGGGACGACACCCGGGCTGATTCTGCTTTCTGTTTTTCGGTGAACAGGATGCTATCGCCCACCCCCATGTCCTGGAACGGGTACTTGATCATCCGCATGCTCGGGGGCAGTGAAACCCCCTTTTCGATCTCCATCATCGTGTTCATCCAGTAACAGAACTGACCGATGGTAGCGGCAGTAACCAGCAGTGTCAACCCAGGGCGGCCGCAGCCCCTTCGAGGGCCCTATATAGACTTTTTTGGGGTCATCATTGATTTCAAAAATAAAAAAAAGCACTCGCGAAACCCCCCTGAAAAAATTACTCCCGTCAACTCCCCGTGATGTCTCGTAATGCTCTAACCCCTTGATTTCATTCACTTATTACGCCCATCACGTCATTACGCCCAATCTCACGAAAAAAAAAATAAAAACATACATGACCCCAAAAAAGTCTATAGGGACCTCCAAAATTGCATATCAACCGCCCCTCTTATGCTCACCCGCATCTAAAGACCCCCAAAACCCCCGGTCCGTGGTCCTTGACCCCTGCTCCTTGACCCCTTCCCCTCCTCCCTCCCGCCATAGGTACTTTCCCTAGTCCCGTGTTTTTCTTCGTAACCCCCATTGACATCTTGTCTTACACATCGTAGACTCCTGCTCGTACGTTTCCCGTTCGTTATCAACTACACATCCAGAAAGGATAGAGCTACATGACACGTATCACCTATGTCGGAGGGGGCTCTCCGGAGTTGTCCACCGTGGTCCATGACACCAACAGTTTGTTGGAGTTTTCGCAGTCTTATTTTCCTGACGTGGGGGCGGCTGTGCCGGCGCATGTTTTGGCGCTGACGACGTTGGCGTTTAGTTTGGGGTTGCCTTTGGAGGTGCTTGTCGAGGGCATTGAGGGTGCGTATCGTGATTTAGCTGCTGGGCAGCGGGGAGAGAGCAATGTTTCACACTGATGGGCAGCGGGTGCCTCCGCTCAATACGGGCAAGGTCAAGATTGGGGTGTTTTACGTGCCTCCTGTTCGGTGGTCCCCGAGCCGTGATGCGTACGACTTGCAGAGTGCTTTGTTGGCGCGGCCTGGGGTGCGCCCGTCTTTTTGGGTGCGTTTGTATGCTTATTTCTTTCGGGGGGCTGTATGACTACACCGGAAAATCAGCGGCATTTGCGCGAGGGGCTGGTGCTGGTTTATTTTGACAGTGATGATTTGGGCGTTGAGTTGCGGTGTTGGTTTGACTATGAGCCGCCGGAGCGTGGGGATCGGGAGGATGGGGTGCAGATGTCGCCTGATTACCCGGCCATGTGGACTTTGTGCCATGTGTATTTGCCTGGGAGCACTGTTGACATTGCACCGGTGATGTCGTCGGAGCGTTTGTCGGAGATTGAGGAATATGCGGCCGAGGGCGGTGAGCCTTGGTATTTTTAACTTTGGGGGATTGTTATGGAAGACGATTTGAAGGACGTGCTCAAGATCACGATGGAGCAGGACGGTTGCTACATCGAGGTGGTGGTGCCTGTGGTGAGCTTGCCTCCGGTGATGGACATGAAGGAGTACATGCGCAATACCGGCGCGGACATGTATGCCCGGCTGCTGTACATGATGCAAAAGGCCGAGAAGGGGGAGCAGGAATGACGTCCGAGCGCACACCTGTCGCGTGGCTCGCGGTCAATGCTGTGGGCCACAGGTACCTGCGGTTCAAGCGCCCCGAGGTGGCTGTTGATCCGGCCCCGCTGCCTTTGTGCCTGGATCAGGACCGGCAGGCGCTCTGGGGTGCGCTGTACCGCATTCGCACGCATGCACTGCAGGCCCAAGCGGCGCCCGGCTTTGCCAAGGACCAGTGCCGGGAAATCATGCAGATCGCCGAAGAGGCGCTGGGAGGCCAGAAGTGACCGAACTCAAGCCCGAGCACACATCCCGTCTGCAGTTTCGCCCTGATCCTCGGCCCAAGGACATGGAGCCGATGCGCATGGAGCCTGAGGTGAGGCAGGGGATGGAGAAGATTGCCCTGTCCATCTTCACCGACATGACCAACTCAGGCGCATCGTTGCAGCAGACGCTGGCGGCGATCTACCTGTCCGGCGTGCAAAACACCATCGCTGCGATCAAGGAAGCGCAGACCGATGCCCTCAAGAAAGTGAGAAAGAGCAAATGACCCCTTTGAAATTCTTCTGCTTCCACCAGAACAACTCCGGCGGCATGTTCGTTGTGAACAAAAAGGTCACGCACTACGTGATCGTTGAAGCGGCGGACGCGGCGCATGCCAACGTGCTCGCGCAGGGCCTGGGCATCTACTTCAACGGCTGCAATGACGGCACGGACTGCGAGTGCTGCGGAGACCGCTGGTATCCCGTTGATGGCGCGGGCGATCCCTCTCCAATGATCTACCGCGAGCCTGCAGACAAGGCGGCCAAGGACTCCTGGTTCGCGAGCCCCGGTTCGCCCGTCTGCTACATCTACCACTTCGACGGGACCAAAGAGACCATCCTGAAACCGGCCAAGGAGGCGGCATGACTGAACGCAACACCGGAGGCCCGGCCTTCCCATCTGACGCGCCTCAAAACTTTGAAGGAATGACCCTGCGCGACTACTTCGCGGCCAAGGCGATGCAGGGGCTGATTCACCATTTCGATTTCGGCACGTTCCGTGACGACCCAAAACGTCTTGCCATGTGGGCATATGACGCCGCCGACGCCATGCTGGAGGCCCGCAGGTGAAACGCCTAATCCTCATCGCCGCGCTGCTTGGCGGCACTGCCCACGCGGAGTTCTACAGTGGCAACCAACTGCTCAACCTGATGAACGGCTCCAACATGGAGCAGATGCACGCGCTGGGCTACGTGGTGGGCATTGCTGACGTCTGGACGGGCGTGCGTGTCTGTGCTCCGTCTGGCAGCGGCGGGATCAACGCCGGGCAGGTCAACGATGTGGTCAAGCAGTACCTCACGAGCAACCCTCACCTGCGCCACCAGACAGCCGACGGACTCACCCTCACCGCTCTGAGCAACGTCTGGCCCTGCGCGAACCGTAGCAACGGTGGGAGGCAGCTATGACCCGCGACGACATGATCCGCATGGCGCGGGAGGCTGGGATTTTTACTGGCGGGCATCCGATGAGTCCCTGGAGTGTGTATCCCAGCGACCTTGAACGATTCGCCGCCCTTGTCGCCGCGCATGAACGAGAGATGTGTGCGGGATTGTGCGGGTGGAGAACTGGCGTCAGACCGGTTGATGCCGCCATTGAAACCTGCGCCGCCGCCATCCGCGCAAGAGGAGAAACGAAATGAACTGGACACCCAGCATGCACGGCCGCGATGTCGTGGAGTTCACGTGGCTAGACCTGTTGAAGTTGGCGCTCGGCCGGTCGTTGAAAGACTCCGCCCTTATTGCCCGGCGAGTGGGCGTCAAAGGAGAAACGAAATGACCCCCTACGAATCAGCAATGAAGCGCCTGTCTCTTGAGCGGGACATGGCTGTAGCGATGAACGCCATGTGGCGATACGTAGAAATAAAAGGATTTGACTTGGCTCTGGAGGCCCATTTCCTGTATTTGATGGCGCGGGATGAGTGGGATGAACTTTACTGGGAGAAGCCTCAAGCGCAGGAGTACTGGGCCATGTGGGACGCCACCAATGGGAAGAGACGCGATGACTGACCTCCATCAAGCCCTGAACCGCAGACCGATGACGCTGCGCCTGCTGCCTGTCGGGATGAGTTTCTACCTCATGCGTACTGGTGAGCGATTCAAGCTGGTGAGCGCAGGGCCGAGCGCCTTGGGCGGCTACAAGTACACCGTCCGCAGGGACAGCAGCGGCAAGGAATCCACCCTGCACCATTCTTGCAGGATTAAACCGATTGTGAGGGTGAAAGCATGACCCGCCACCTGACCAATCAGGATGTGCCAATGCCCGCAGAGTACGAAGAGGACATGAGGCACTACCTGCCCGACGCGCCCCGTGCGCTGATTGTGGACGCATGGAAGCACAACGCCACGCCGCTGGAGGTCATGAGGCACTTGGACAAGCTGCGGGAGAAGAACAATGCCGACTGAGAAAGAACTCTTAGCCTTGTGCCTGCGCTGGATACAGAACCCGCAGGGTGATGCGTTTGACAAAGCGATGCTCATCGAAGCCATCAAAGCCAAGCTAGAGCCTGAGCCGCGCGAGTGGGTGGGGCTGGAACTGTCGGAGATGGATGAGATCATCGACGGCAACATGACCATCACCGATTCGAAACTGCGAGACGCGGTCTATGCCGTGGTCCTTGACACAATGACAACGCTTATGGAGAAGAACACATGACAGACAACATCAAACCCTTTTTAAAAGCTACCACACGAGACAACACGGATGCGGTGCGGATGCTGGAGCAGTGGCTGGAGGATGCCAAGGCAGGCGAGCTTGTAACCGTGGGATTGATTGGCAAGCGCGTAGGTGGGGAATGGCAAACTGGCATGAGCAGCAGCCAGAACCAATTAGAGGACGCGGCCATGCTGATCGAGCTAGGGATGCGCCGCCTTGGATTTGCACAACGATAGGAGAAAAACACATGACCCACCCAACACAACACGTGCTGCCCGGCAACTTGATCAAGCAGCTGGCGCATCGATTCAAGATATGCGCTAAGTGCAAGCAGAACCGGCCCCCGGAAGGCGGCATTGAGATGGGCCCTGAGCGGTGGTACTGCGCTGGTTGTTGGACGCTACGGGCCACCAAAACGCCTAAGGGGACACGCATATGAAATGGAAGGCCTGGAACGTGAGCCATTGGGTGTTGGAAGCGGACGATGGCGAGGTGCTCGATGAAGTGATGCGCAACCACATGAACGATCTGTTCGTGGTCAAGAGCACCCAGAAAACCTACACGTCAGAAAAAGCCGCCAAGGCTGCTGCTGAGAAGGGTAAGAAGGAGGCGCCCAAGTGACCGGCCGTGATCTTGAACGCTACATCGAATTCGACCTGGGAACGACGCGCAAAGAGTTTGCAAAGCTGCTGGACGTGACCTACCGCACCGTCTGCCGTTGGATCAACGGAGAAGTGCCCGTCCCTCGCACAGTTGAAATTATTGTGAAGTCCGACTGCATACGTGTTGACAACCAATAACCCTGCAAGTACACTTTGCGTAACAAGAAAGGATAGACGTGAGAAAACGCAGCAAATACAGGCCTAAGGGCGTGATCCTTGATCCGATAAACCATGTCCTTTCTGGCATGAAACGGGTCGGGGACATTAGTGCGGGCACGACGTTGATGCTGCGCAATCACACGGCCCTTGAGCAGGTAAGAAAGGGCGAGGGCACTCGGCAGGACGTGGACATGCTCATTGATGCAATGAACGTCACTGAAGGGTTGGCTTGGCTCAAGATTGGGGAAGACTGGCATCCAGAGATTAGGGCCGCGCAAGACGCTCTCTTGGAGTTGGGACGCCGAGGAGCGGAGACCGGCAGGTTTATTTTGCGTGGGCCCGAACTAACAGCACTGAATTTGGGCATGGAAATTCATGATGCCCAATTGGAAGCTTGCACGATTGGGGAATTGGAGAAGGCCATGGACCTTGTCACAAAACTCATTCGTGCAGGCAAGGCTCGGCCAATCGTTAGAAAGGAGAGAAATGCCGAACAAACCGCTGACTGAAGAAGAACTCAAACGGTGGTGGCCGTTTGACCGCTTAGACACGGAACTCATGCCCAAGCAGCCTAAGCGCAAGCAACCTACGCCACCGATTCAAGAACCTGAACAACCTAACTGGGAAGAAGCCCTACTATGAAACACAAAACTGCAAACCTCCGTGAGTTCCTGCGCACGAACCCTGAGGAAAAGGCGCCGGACGTGGCCAAGAAGTTTGGCGTCACCGTTGCCTACGTCTATCAAATGCGCAGCAAGATGCGCAGGGAGCTGTTCTCGCCTTCGGTCATGGCCGCTGCTGTTGCCGCCGTTGCGCCTGCGGTGACCAATCCTGACGCCGGCAGGGTCGATGCGGTCCTTGACACGCGAGCCACGCAATACGGCACGTTCAAAGACGGCGCCGCTTTGATGCAGTCGCTCAAGCGCACTCTGTCCGCACATGCGCAAAAGCACGGCAACACCTTTGCGGATGACCAGTGGGAAGCGCTGGAGATGATCATTCACAAGATCGCGCGCATCGTCAACGGCAACCCCGACAACGTCGATTCCTGGACCGACATTGCAGGGTATGCGACCTTGGTTGCTGATCGTTTGCAGGGGAACGCAAGGTGAACACGCATCGCATCACCCCGGATGAAGCGCGGGTCATGGTCCGTATGGCGTTGCGCTCGGCAGGCGGTGTGGGCAAGACGTCGGAGATTGCCAAGTGGACGGGCCTGCCTGCTTCTGTGGTGCGCCGTGTGGGCTTGTATCTGGCCTCCAAAGGGGAGGTGGAGGCGGTCCTCATGCCTGGGCGCGGGTCGGGGGAGTGGTCCTTCCAGTTCCCGCAGCCGCGAAAGCCCACCCTCCTCGAACAGTTTAAGGCGCTGTTCAAATGAGCCCGTTCATCCGTGAATATGCACCCCTGGTGCCTTTTGATCCGGTGCAGTACACCTGGATTGATTTTGCCAGTGGTCCGTTGGCCACGGAGGAAGATGCTCGTCACCTTCGCGAGACGATGGGCCATCTTCCCTATGGGGTGGCCACTCCTCACCAGGACTGGCCGTTCCCGTTTGAGAAGATGGCCATTCTTTTGCCCATCCGCTTGAAGGGGGAGGCTTACAGCAAAGGGGCGGTGACGATCACGCTGGAGAGGGCAGGCGATGAGCTTGTTTTCCAGTGGTGGACCAATGCAGAGAGGGAGCGGGGCAGCGTCATCCTTCGTTCTTCTGGGAGTCTTAAAGAGGACCAGCGCATACATGTTTCGCCAAAATTCATCCGGCAGATGCAAAAAAGCGAAGCAGACTGCGCCAAACAGGGGGCAGTGAATCTCATGGTGGCGCTGCGCCGGATTGTGGCTTTGGCGGTCCATGGCGATCCCCAGGCCACTGTGGCGCGCTGCACGGGCGATGCGCTGGTCAACGCCAAGCGCGCTCGCAAGGGCAAACGGCCGTTCTTCGAATGGACGACGGTGGAGATCAAGCCCCGGGCCGTGGTCAGTGAGCCGTTAGGCGGCACTCATGCCAGTCCGAAACCGCACATGCGTCGGGGGCACATCCGCCGGCTCAAGAGCGGCAAGATCGTGACGGTCAAGAACATGATCATCAACAGGCACAAGATGCCTGAAGAAGGATTTGTGTTCCACGACTACAAAGCATAAGGGCCCCTCGGGGCCCTTTTTATTTTGCCTCGCCCCAGCTTGGGCCGACTTCCACGTCGCAGCGGCTGGGAACTTGCAGGGGGACGGCGGTGGCCATGATCTGCGCAGCCTCCTCGGCCTGGGCGCGGTCCTTGACGCTGAGCGCCACCTCGTCATGCACCTGAAGGATGGGCTTGTGTCCGGCCTTCCACAGGGCCACCATGGCCGCTTTGGTCTGGTCTGCGGCCGACCCCTGGATAAGACGGTTCAGGCCCTTGTAGGTGCCTGCTCGCTTGATCCGTTGGCCGTATTCCATGACTGCCTGCTCACGGGGCAGGGCCTTGTTGACGCCCCACTCCATTGGCTCCCACAGCGGGAAGCGGCACTTGCGGCCTAGCAGGGTGCGGATTGCTCCGCCGGCAGCCGGATGCTCAATGCGCTTCATGACGGCATTGACCGTGCCCTTGAGGAACGGCACCTTCTTGTGGAAGCGCTCGATGAGGTCGCTGGCCTCGTCCACGGAGAGGTCCAGTTGCCCGGCCAGCTTGTTCTTGCCCATGCCGTACATCAGCCCCAGGCCAATTGTCTTGGCGGCCTTGCGTTTGATCTCGGCCATGTCGGCAACCATCTGGTGGAAGTCCGTGTTGGGGTCGCTGCGGTAGGCGTCCACCATGACGTCGGCCCCGGGCAGCTCCAGGAGGTTGGCGTAGTGGACCAGGAGCCGTGGTTCTTGGGAGGAGAAGTCGTTCGATCCCCACAGCTCTCCTTCTTCCGGTAGGAAGAGGCTACGCACCATCGGACCGATCACCTCATGGCGAGCAGGCACCTGCTGGAGGTTGGGGTTGGCCATGGACAGACGGCCGGTGACGGTACCGCCGTCGTCAGAGCGCATCTGGTTGACGTGCGGGTGGATGCGGCCTGTCTTGGCGCTGAAGTCCAGGTAGGGCTGCAAGAAGGTGCTGTGCGTCTTGTTGGTTTCGCGCGCCTCAACGATCATCTTGGCCAACGGGTGCTCGCAAGAGTCCAGGAAGCCTTTGGTGAAGCTGGGCAGACCGTTGGAGGTCTTGCTGTAGGGAATGCCCAGGCGATCGAAGGCCGTGGCGATTGATTGCGCGGCCCAGACGTCCACCTGGGAGCCCACCTGCTGCTTCATCTCTTGCAGAAGGTGTTTCTCGCGCTTCTTCATTTGATCGATGAGCTGCTCGCACTTGTCGCGATCAAAGCGAATGCCTCGGCGGGTCATGTCAAGCAGCACCGGGAAGACGTCGGTCTCCAATTGGAAGATGGACTCGACTTCCTCCTGGCGCAACTTGATCTTGAAATACTGCCAGAGCTTGAGGGTCAGCGCTGCGTCTTGCTCGGCGTATTCCCCGACATACATCGCGGGGAGCTTCCAAAGTTCCTTTTTAGGGTGGACACCGAAATCG
>JAURGS010000390.1 GCA_030833685.1 Rhodoferax sp.
CTTTGGGCATGGCGTTGAGTAAGTTTTTCACATTGTTGAGCACTACGGGTGCCTTGTCCGTTCCCTCGTTAATGTGCACAAGAACCTTGTCGGCCGCCATCACCCCAGCCGAGGCCGCTAAAAGAAACGCGGCGAAGAGTCCAGACCTAACTGTTTTCATTTCTTTGTCTCCTTTATGTTTAACGGCCCCAGACTCGAGCCTGACTAGACGGGCGTCGGTCAGGTTCACTCATCTTTAGCCGTTCCAAGTCTACACGATCCCGAGATCGAGAGGCCTTTTCAATACTGGTGCCGCGTGTCGGATTCGAACTGACGACCTACCGCTTACAAGGCGGTTGCTCTACCAACTGAGCTAACGCGGCGCAACACAAATTCTAAAGGGTTATTGCCCTTATTTCACACGACGCAGGCTTGGCTTGCCAGAGGCCTTGCCCGACCGAACCGCCTTGAGTTTCTGAGCGGGTGAAGATTCCACGCCCACAAGACCCGATGGTGCCGTTGGTGGGGGATCCTCGTCCTCAGGGCCTTGCCCTTGAGGGTCGGTGACTAGCCCCAGGGGCTTAGAAACATCAAAGGCCATGCCATGCCCAGTTTCCTTCGCATAAATGGCAACAATTTGGCAAATGGGCACCTTCAGGTTCTCAACAACACCCGAAAACCGTGCGGAGAATCGCACGTCTTCGTTGCTAATAACG
>JAURGS010000391.1 GCA_030833685.1 Rhodoferax sp.
ATGGCTTGTGCTTGAACTTGCAGTGCAGCCTCCACAAAAAAAACAGGACTGGTGGCAAAGGTGGTGGCAAAGGTGATGGCAAAGGTGGTGGCAAAGGTGGTGGCAAAGGTGGCAGCAAAGGTGGTGGCAAAGGTGGTGGCAAGGGGAAACCCCCCTGGTGGCAACGCGTTTTTCCCCTGCCACCAGGACCACCACCTTCTGCTGGGTCACCACCAGCTGTTGTACCAGAGATGGTGGAAATCAACATTCCACCAGCTGATCCACCACCAGAGGTGGTGGTAATCAACATACCACCAAATGATTCACCACAAGCAGGAACAGCACCAGCAGCTGATCCACCACCAGCACCAGCACCAGCACCAGCACCAGCAGGAGAAGCACCAGCACCAGCAGGAGAAGCACCACCACCAGCACCAGCAGCTGATCCCTCACCAGCTGGTACAGCTGCACCTGATGCAGCAGCAGCAGCAGCAATACCTGCTGCAGCAGCAGCACAAGCAGCATCAGAAGCTGCTGCAGCTGCACCAGTGGCTGCATCTGCTGCTGCAGCCCCTATCATGAAGGTGGTTGCAGAGAAGAAGATGCCACAGAAGCCAAGAGAATGTGCAATCTGCTTATGTGCCATCTGGGATTGCCATTTGATATTGTACTTAGAATGTGGACACGGTCCTTACCACGTGGACTGCATA
>JAURGS010000392.1 GCA_030833685.1 Rhodoferax sp.
ACATGAAGAGGGCCGCTTCAAAGCCCAACATCTTGGCAACTTTTTCCTGCAACTCATTCACACTGGGGTCATCGCCATACACATCATCGCCCACCAAAGCTTGGGTCATGGCTTCACGCATGCCAGCGGTTGGCCGTGTGACGGTGTCGCTTCGAAGATCGACGCGCGCTGAAGTTGTGGTGTTGTTCATGTCAGTGGTCTTCCAAGAAATTTTTCAGCATGGCATGACCATGCTCCGTGAGAATAGATTCGGGGTGAAACTGAACCCCTTCAATGGCCAAACTTTTGTGGCGCACACCCATGATTTCACCATCATCGGTCCAAGCGGTAATTTCCAAATCGGTTGGGCAACTTGCGCGTTCAATGGCCAATGAATGATATCGATTGACTGTGAATTTTTCGGGCAAGTTTCTAAATACGCCCTGCTGCGTGGTTTGAATGACACTGGTTTTGCCGTGCATCAATTCTTGCGCTCGCACAATTTTGCCGCCAAATGCCGCCCCAATACTTTGATGGCCCAAGCAAACGCCCAAGATAGGCAGCTTACCGGCAAAGTGCTGAATGGCCGCTACGGAAATGCCGGCCTCTGCGGGTGAGCAAGGCCCAGGCGAGATGACCAAGCGGTCGGGCTTTCTTTGTGCAATGCCTTCAAGGTCAATTTCATCGTTGCGAAAGACTTCAATG
>JAURGS010000393.1 GCA_030833685.1 Rhodoferax sp.
TCGCCTTGAACTTTTTTCCTGGAGCCACTGATGGGCAATAAGATTGTTACCGAAGCTGATCGCAAATACACACCGCCCTTGAAGGCTTTGCCTGGCGTTACTTTACCCACAACCGGCCGCGGCCAACGTGTTAGCTTAGAACGCGGCGTTTCCACGCGCAGCAAAAAGAACCCTGGCAAGCGCGCCAAAAAAGGCGGTTAATGCTGCTTGACCATTGAGACCAGAGTTTTCACTTTGGAATCAACAAAAGCCCTCTCATGAGGGCTTTTTATTTTCAAAAAAGCTCAACTTAAAGGCACAATAGAGCTTTAGCCCCGGTGGTGAAATTGGTAGACACATCGGACTTAAAATCCGCCGCTTCGTTCATAGCGGGCGTGCCGGTTCGATTCCGGCCCGGGGCACCATCGACTAAGTAAACAGCCATGACATCCTTCAGCGCACCCTTTGAAATTCATGTTCATGGTGAAATCCTGTTGCGTGATGACGTGGACTTTAAGGCACTGCAAGAAGCCGCCAAGCCCCTTTGGAAATACGCGGGCGCTAAATCGCTCACAGAAGGTGCACAAAGCCTTTACGAAGAAGAGCCTGGCATTCGATTTGAAGCCGCCGATCACAAGCTTCAACTGTGCTGGACCGTCCGCGGCGACGAGGATTTTCGCCAAGTGCTAGACGATCTCTGCAT
>JAURGS010000394.1 GCA_030833685.1 Rhodoferax sp.
TCGCTTGAGCGTGAAATTTCTAAAATCTGCCGCAAGGTTGTGAAGGGGTTGTTGCTCAAAACGATGACGCCCACTGTGGTCGTTTCGGCTGATAACTTGCCTGATTACCTGGGTGTACGCAAGTTCAGTTACGGCCGTGCGGAGCAGAAAAACCAAGTGGGCCAAGTGGTCGGTTTGGCGTGGACGGAAGTTGGCGGTGACTTGCTCACCATCGAAGCCGCTTTGATGCCAGGCAAAGGTGTGATCACCCGCACGGGTTCGTTGGGCGACGTGATGAAAGAGTCTGTCGAAGCCGCACGAACCGTGGTGCGCAGTCGCGCGAACGCCTTGGGCATCCCTGAGGAAATGTTTGAGAAACGTGACATCCACATCCACGTGCCCGATGGTGCGACACCCAAGGACGGGCCAAGTGCCGGCGCAGCCATGGTGACAGCACTGGTCTCGACTTTGACGCAAATTCCCATCAAGTGCACGGTGGCCATGACCGGTGAAATTACCCTGCGTGGTGAAGTCACGGCGATCGGTGGTCTGAAGGAAAAACTGCTGGCGGCCTTGCGCGGCGGTATCGAGACGGTCTTGATCCCCGAAGAGAACGTCAAGGACCTCACAGAGATCCCCGACAACGTGAAAAACGGCCTTGAGATCATCCCCGTCAAGTGGATTGACCAAGTGTTGAA
>JAURGS010000395.1 GCA_030833685.1 Rhodoferax sp.
TCTGCGCCCCGCACCCTGCGCGAGACCAACCAGAAGAATTTGAGGAGCTAACAATGTTAGGTAAAGAACCGGGGAAGTTCGTGGTGCACTATAACAACCACGGCGAAGTGCTGCGGCACTACACGATTGCCCCATCAGCAGCCAAAGCCAAGAGCAATGCAGCCCATGCGTTCTCCCAACTTCTCGGCGTGAGCGTGGGTCTGATGATAACCAAGATGAAAGGCCACAGCGATGTGGTGCAGTTAAATGGGGGTACGAAATGAGTGATACCGAGGTGATCGTTACGGCTTTGGTTGTGGTTGTGATCTTTGCCGTGAAATTGTGGATCGTTACAAAGATGTAAGGGGGGTACGAAATGAGTAAACCCAAACCCAAACCCAAACCCAAACCCAAAGACCCGAAACTTATAGACCGACTCTACAACACAGGGATGCAGCTTGCCGACTGCCTGCGACTGCTGGGTGAGCATGATGCGTCGCACGACACAGAGATGTGGGTGCTGGCGTTGGTGGAGGAGATGAAGGCTAACAATGTTAGGGGGAAGCGATGAACGAGTACCAGCACAGAAAGAAGCTCATGGACGGGGGGAGAACATGGGAGGAAGCTGAGGATGAGTTAAGTGACATGGCATCCGACGCTTACGACAGGTGGAAAGACGAGCAAGCCGAGAGGCTTGC
>JAURGS010000396.1:0-333 GCA_030833685.1 Rhodoferax sp.
TGGTTCACTGTTCCAGTTCGTCGCGCTTGCTGACGTCACGCTGAACGGCTCTGGTGCCGGTAACGTCACTGTGGCTCCGATTTATTCGGCAGGCCACGCGCTTGCTACTGTCGACGCTCTTCCGGGCAACAGCAAAGCAGTCGTGTTCGTCGGCGCTTCGGGCAGCCAGTATCCGCAGAACCTCGTGTACCACAAGGACGCGATCACTTTCGCCACCGCCGACCTTCTGCTTCCGCAGGGCGTCGACATGGCGTCGCGTCAGGTCCACAATGGCATCAGCCTGCGCGTTGTTCGTCAGTACGACATCAACAACGACCGTATGCCCTGCCGTAT
>JAURGS010000396.1:343-674 GCA_030833685.1 Rhodoferax sp.
CTGTACGGTTACAGCACCATCCGTCCGCAGATGGCTTGCCGTCTCTGGGGCTAATCCAATCACGGCTCCCGGTTCGCCGGGGGCCAAGTTTTTGAAAGGTTATTATCATGGCTCTTCCTAATGGT
The DNA here is from genome assembly GCA_030833685.1 of Rhodoferax sp. Classification (GTDB taxonomy): domain Bacteria; phylum Pseudomonadota; class Gammaproteobacteria; order Burkholderiales; family Burkholderiaceae_C; genus Rhodoferax. The sequence continues at coordinate 469 of JAURGS010000396.1, forward strand.
GCTGGTGGATACCAGCTTGGCGACGGCAACCTCACAGAAGCCGTTCTTGGCGTGCAGTCAATCCCCACTTCGCTGACTGCCGACACTACACTGACCGCAGCCCAGATGGCTGTTGGTCTGGTTGTTTGCGCAAAAGCAAGCGACGCGACGCTGACCGTCACGACCGCTACGGGCGCACAGCTTGATGCTGCTATCCCGTCGGCCAA
>JAURGS010000397.1 GCA_030833685.1 Rhodoferax sp.
TGGTTGAGCTGGTGGTGCTGCCGGGCTCGCAGTTGGCAGGGCGATCGGCGCGAGACATCTTGCTCAGGACCCGCTACGGCATCAACTTGCTGGCCATTTCCCGTGAGGGACACCGTTCGATGAAGCGCCTGCGCTCGCTGGCGCTGCAATCGGGCGACCTGCTGTTGATGCAAGGGCCGGTCGAGTCGATCAACGAATTTGCCTCGGACAACGCCTGCGTTCCCCTGGCTCAGCGTGAGTTGCGCATTCCCGACAAAAAGAAGATCTGGCAAGCCAGCTTAATCATGCTGCTGGCGGTGATAGCAGCGGCGTTTGGTCTGGTGCCTGCGGCGATTTCATTTGGCCTGGGTGTTTTGCTGTCCATGGTGTTTCGCACGGTGCCGCCGCGCCAGGTGTATGAATCGATCGACTGGTCGGTGGTCATTTTGCTGGGTGCCTTGATTCCGGTGGCCGGCGCCATGGAGTCCACCGGCACTGCCGAGGTTCTGGCCCACCTGATGATCGACAACATCGCGCAGGGCCATGCGCTGATTGGTCTGGCCCTGATTCTGGTGGTGACCATGTTTCTCTCAGACATGATGAACAACGCCGCCACGGCTGCGGTGATGTGCCCCATTGCCATTGGCACGGCCAGCGCGCTCAAGGTCAACCCGGATGCGTTTTTGATGGCTGT
>JAURGS010000398.1 GCA_030833685.1 Rhodoferax sp.
GCGATGATGGCCACAGTCAGCGCAGGCCCCGAAAGGGCAGTGGCTTATTGATCGTATTGCTTTCAGAGACGCCTCTGCTGGCACTTGCCTTGAATCGCAGGTGTACAGCTGTTATTTCCCTTTTTGACTGATCTAGTGCTTATACAGAACACCTGTTGAGTAAATGATCAGTCTCTGAAGGAATATCTCAAGACTAATGAAATTTGGCGCGGCTGGCGGGGATCGAACCCACGACCCTTGGCTTCGGAGGCCAATACTCTATCCACTGAGCTACAGCCGCGCCTGATTCATTCCTGAGAGTGGACGCCAATTATGGCATGCGCCCCTAATTTCATGAATGACAAAGGCCCGCCCAAAAGTCTCGGAGGCTATAATCGAAAGTTGATTCCGATCATACGGACACCACATATCACTAGATATTCATTGAGGACGCTATGAGCGACAACAGCCACGATCAAGCCCACGAAGACCACACTGGTCCGGTCAAAACCCCCAAGCAAATGTTGATGTTGAGCTTTGCCTCTTTCGTCATTCCGGTTTTCATCATCATTGGCTTGGTTTACTACGTCACTTTGGCCAACAAAACTGCTCCTGGTGGTGACACCGAACGTACTGTTGCTGAACGCATTCAAAAAGTAGGCACCGTTGAAATTCGCGATGCCAACC
>JAURGS010000399.1 GCA_030833685.1 Rhodoferax sp.
GTTGTTTTGTATCGTGTTTCCACCCCGTTTTGCATTCCGTACGCTATCACTGTGTTTTCAATGTGTTTTCATTCTGTTTTCAATGTGTTTTCAATCTGTTTTCATTCTGTTTTCAATGTGTTTTCAATGTATTTTCAATGTGTTTTCATTGTGTTTTCACTTATTTGTTTGCACTGTGTTTTCACTTTGTTTTCAATGTGTTGTCATTATGTTTTCAATGTGTTTTCAATGTGTGTTCACTGTGTTTTCACTGTGTTTTCAATCTGTTTTCAATGTGTTTTCATTGTGTTTTCACTGTGTTTTCACTGTGTTTTCACTCTGCGCTATCACTGTGTTTTCAATGAGTGTTCACTGTGTTTTCACTGTGTTTTCATTCTGTTTTCATTGTGTTTTCACTTTTTTTCAATGTGTTTTCAATGTGTTTTCACTGTGTTTTCAATGTGTTTTCAATGTATTTTCAATATGTTTTCACTGTGTTTTCAATGTGTTTTCAATGTGTTTTCAATGTGTGTTGACTGTGTTTTCACTGTGTTTTCAATGTGTTTTCAATATGTGTTCACTCTGTTTTCAATGTGTTTTCAATGTGTTTTCACTGTGTTTTCACTGTGTTTTCAATGTGTTTTCAATGTGTTTTCAATGTGTTTTCATTGTGTTTTCACTGTG